>NZ_JBFUKU010000059.1:0-24816 GCF_056400685.1 Pseudomonas sp. P5_A12
GTATTAACCAGTGAAAATGGTCGGGCATCACGACGAAAGCCAAGGTATCGGCGAAGCCTTGCTCCTGAACTTGCCTGAATTGGTGCACGATGTTCCTGCCCAAGACATAGTCCTTGAAAACAGGTTCCCGATTGAGTGTGTTGGCAGTCAGATGATAGATCCGGTTTTGTTCAGCAAAACGACCGATCCGCAGGCGATGTGAAGCAGACAGTTCAGGCATTCCGTTGCCCTCCTCATAAGTAAGATATGAGAAGGCTAGACCGGTGAGTGCTTGAGAGTGGGGCAAACTTTTAGCCGGATGTGTCAGTCAGGCCGCCTTCGCGAGCAAGCCMGCTCCCACATTTGACCGAGTTTCAAGTGGAGAGCGCGGTCGAGTGTAAGAGCGAGCCTGCTCGCGAAGGCGGTAGATCAGTCACCCATCAAGCAGTAACCCCAGCATCCGCCGTCAACCCCAACGCCTCGATCGCATTGATCGCACACTGCTCATCCACATCCGATAGATCACCGCTAATCCCCAGCGCCCCCAGCACGTTGCCGTCCTGATCCCGAATCAGCACACCGCCCGGTGCCGGCACCACGCTGCCCTGCCCCAAGCTATTAAGGGCCGCGATAAAGGCCGGGCGTTGTTGCGCATCCAGCGCCAATAAACGTGAGCCTTTGCCCAACGCGATAGCGCCCCAGGCTTTGCCGATGGCGACCTGCGGGCGTAGCAGGCTGGCGCCGTCTTCGCGTTGCAGGGTGATCAGGTGCCCGCCGGCATCCAGTACCGCAATGGTCAATGGTGCCGCCGAGATTGCACGCCCTGCAGAGATGGCCTGATTGATCAGGTTGACTGCGACTTTCAAGGTTAAAGCGCTCATGGTGCCGTCCTCATTTTGTTTTTCGGAAAGCCGTTGGACTGCGCCGTTGTGCCGCAGACCGATGCAACAAATAGAACACAATGAGTTATTTTTTTGTATACAATAATTCTCGAAAAGCGCCACATGCGACGAAAAGCCACACAAGACTGGGCTTCAGACGAATGAAACAAGCGCTTGAGAAAATGGATTGACCTGCGCCGTCCGCCGTGAATAAACTCTGCGCAAAGCCACTTGTATACAATTACAAAACGTAAGAGGCACAAAACAATGAGCAAAATGAGAGCAATCGAAGCCGCCGTTCTGGTGATGCGCCGTGAAGGGGTTGATACCGCTTTTGGCATCCCGGGCGCCGCGATCAACCCGCTGTACTCCGCCTTGCAGAAGGTCGGTGGCATCGATCACGTCCTCGCTCGCCACGTTGAAGGCGCCTCGCACATGGCCGAGGGTTACACCCGCACCAAGGCCGGAAACATTGGCGTGTGCATCGGCACTTCCGGCCCTGCCGGTACGGACATGGTCACCGGCCTCTACAGCGCCTCGGCCGACTCGATTCCGATCCTCTGCATTACTGGTCAGGCCCCCCGCGCCCGTATGCACAAGGAAGATTTCCAGGCAGTCGACATCACCGCCATCGTGAAGCCAGTGACCAAGTGGGCAACCACGGTCATGGAACCGGGCCAGGTGCCTTACGCGTTCCAGAAAGCCTTCTACGAAATGCGCTCCGGGCGTCCAGGGCCGGTGTTGATCGACCTGCCATTCGACGTGCAGATGGCGGAAATCGAATTCGACATCGATGCCTACCAACCCCTGCCGCTGGCCACGCCCACCGCTAACCGCGTGCAAATCGAGAAGGCCCTGGCCATGCTCGATCAGGCTGAGCGTCCATTACTGGTGGCCGGTGGTGGCATCATCAATGCCGACGCCAGCGACTTGCTGGTCGAGTTCGCCGAGTTGACCGGCATTCCAGTCATTCCGACCCTGATGGGCTGGGGCACCATCCCGGACGATCACCCGCTGATGGTCGGCATGGTCGGCCTGCAAACCTCGCACCGCTACGGCAACGCGACAATGCTCAAGTCCGACCTGGTTCTGGGTGTCGGTAACCGTTGGGCCAACCGCCACACCGGCTCAATCGACGTGTACACCGAAGGCCGCAAGTTCATTCACGTTGATATCGAACCGACCCAGATCGGCCGCGTGTTCAACCCGGACCTGGGCATCGTCTCCGACGCTGCCGCCGCGCTGACCGTATTCATCGAAGTCGCTCGTGAATGGCAAGCCGCCGGCAAGCTGAAAAACCGCAGCGCCTGGTTGCAAGATTGCCAGCAGCGTAAAGCCAGCCTGCACCGCAAGACTCACTTCGACAACGTGCCGGTCAAGCCGCAACGCGTCTATGAAGAGATGAACCAGGTATTCGGTAAAGACACCTGCTACGTCAGTACCATTGGTCTGTCGCAGATTGCCGGCGCGCAGTTCCTGCACGTCTACAAGCCGCGTCACTGGATCAACTGCGGCCAGGCCGGCCCGCTGGGCTGGACCATTCCGGCAGCACTGGGCGTGGTCAAGGCCGATCCGACCCGCAAGGTCGTGGCGCTGTCGGGCGACTATGATTTCCAGTTCATGATCGAAGAATTGGCAGTGGGCGCGCAGTTCAAACTGCCGTACATCCACGTTGTGGTAAACAATTCGTACCTGGGGCTAATTCGTCAGGCTCAGCGCGGTTTCGACATGGACTACTGCGTGCAATTGTCCTTCGATAACCTGAACGCTCCGGAACTCAACGGTTACGGTGTCGATCACGTTGCGGTGGCCGAAGGTCTCGGCTGCAAGGCACTGCGTGTTTTTGAACCAAATCAGATTCAACCTGCCCTGCGCAAGGCTCAGGAACTGATCGAAGAGTTCAAGGTGCCGGTGATCGTCGAAATTATTCTGGAGCGCGTGACCAACATTTCCATGGGCACCGAGATCAACGCCATCAACGAATTCGAAGACTTGGCGCTGGTCGGCAACGACGCACCTACCGCGATTTCGTTGCTCGATTGAGATGACGTGAAACCTGTAGCAGCTGTCGAGGCACGAGGCTGCGTTGCGTGTCCGCAGGACCGCCGTCGGGGGCCGCTTCGCAGCCCAACGCAGCCTCGTACCTCGGCAGCTGYTACAGGTACCTATTTTTAACAGGAGACCACCATGCCGCGTTTCGCTGCCAACCTGTCCATGCTGTTCACTGAGCAGGATTTTCTTGCCCGTTTCGAAGCGRCCGCCAAGGCCGGTTTCAGTGGTGTCGAGTACCTGTTCCCTTACGACTTCAGCTCCGCCGAAATCAAGGCCAAGCTCGATGCCAACGATCTGACCCAAGTGCTGTTCAACCTGCCGGCCGGTGACTGGGCCAAGGGCGAACGCGGGATCGCATGCCTGCCAGACCGGGTTGAAGAGTTCCGCGCCGGTGTCGATCTGGCGATTGCTTACGCACAAGTGTTGGGTAACACCCAGATCAACTGCCTGGCCGGTATTCGTCCACAAGGCGTCGACGATTCCACCGTGGAAAAGACCTTCGTCGCCAACCTCAAGTACGCGGCGGACAAGCTGCAAGCGGCGGGCATCAAACTGGTGATGGAGGCGATCAACACCCGCGACATCCCGGGTTTCTACCTGAACAACACCGCGCAAGCCCTGTCGATTCGCGAACAGGTCGGCAGCGCCAACCTGTTCCTGCAATACGACATCTACCACATGCAAATCATGGAAGGCGACCTGGCCCGCACCATGCAATCGCACTTGGGCGAGATCAATCATATCCAGTTGGCCGACAACCCTGGGCGCAACGAACCGGGCACCGGTGAAATCAACTACCGCTTCCTGTTCGAACACCTGGACCGCATCGGTTATCAGGGTTGGGTCGGCTGTGAGTACAAGCCACTGACCACCACTGAAGCAGGCCTGGGCTGGCTGAAAAGCCATAACGCGATCTGACACGGATCCCTGTAGGAGCTGGCTTGCCAGCGAAGGCAATGTCACTGCCAATTAAAGAGGCTGGAGGTGATGGCCTCTTCGCCGGCAAGCCGGCTCCTACAAAAGCAGTGCTCCCCTATTTGCTTGAAGCAGCAATAAAAACAAGAGGATTTTCTCATGGCTAAAATCGGATTTATCGGCACCGGCATTATGGGCCACCCAATGGCGTTGAACCTGCAGAAAGCCGGTCACAGCCTGTTCCTGTCGGCACACCACGACGCCGCACCTGCTGACCTGATTGCCGCTGGCGCCGTCGCCCTGGCCAACCCGAAAGAAGTCGCGCAAGAAGCCGAATTCATCATCGTCATGGTGCCGGATACCCCACAGGTCGATGACGTGCTGTTCCGCGCCGACGGCGTTGCGGCCGGTGTCGGCAAAGGCAAAATCGTCATCGACATGAGCTCGATCTCGCCTACCGCCACCAAGGCGTTCGCAGCCAAAATCAACGAAAAAGGCGCGCAGTACCTCGACGCTCCGGTGTCCGGCGGTGAAGTCGGTGCCAAGGCGGCAAGCCTGAGCATCATGGTCGGCGGCGATGCCGATGCCTTCGAACGCGCCCTGCCGCTGTTCCAGGCCATGGGCAAAAACATCACCCTGGTGGGCGGTAACGGCGACGGTCAAACCGCCAAAGTGGCGAACCAGATCATCGTTGCGCTGAACATTCAGGCAGTGGCCGAAGCCCTGCTGTTCGCCTCGAAAAACGGTGCCGATCCGGCCAAGGTACGTGAAGCACTGATGGGCGGTTTCGCTTCGTCGAAGATTCTTGAAGTGCACGGCGAGCGCATGATCAAAGGCACCTTCGATCCAGGCTTCCGCATCAGCCTGCACCAGAAGGACCTGAACCTGGCCCTGCAAGGTGCCAAGGAGCTGAACATCAACCTGCCGAACACCGCCAACACCCAACAAGTGTTCAGCACCTGCGCGGCCATCGGTGGCAGCAATTGGGACCACTCGGCGCTGATCAAGGGCCTGGAACACATGGCGAATTTCTCGATTCGCGATAAGTAAACCAAACCTGAAGCTGGCTCGGTCCCTGTGGGGGCTGGCTTGCCTGCGATGGCATCGACTCGTTCTACCTGAAAGACCGAGTCGCCTGAATCGCAGGCAAGCCAGCYCCCACAGGACCGCGTAGCAACGCCTGCTGTCGTTTTATCTCAATAACAAGAATTCCGGGAGCCCGCCATGTCGGTCGATCCGCAACATTTCCTGCGCGAGCTGTTTGCCACAGCCATCGACGCCGCCCATCCGCAGCAAGTCCTCGAAGCCCATTTGCCCAAAGATCGCAGCGGTCGGGTAATCGTCATCGGCGCCGGCAAAGCCGCAGCCGCCATGGCGCAAGTGGTCGAGCGTTGCTGGGAAGGTGAAGTCAGCGGTCTGGTGGTGACGCGTTACGGTCACGGCGCCCCGTGCGAAAAAATAGAAGTGGTCGAAGCGGCCCATCCGGTGCCGGATGCAGCCGGTCAGGCCGTCGCCAAGCGGGTCTTTGAACTGGTCAGCAACCTGACCGAAGACGACCGCGTGATCTTCCTGCTCTCGGGCGGCGGTTCCGCACTGCTGGCGCTGCCGGCGGCGGGCATCACCCTGGCCGACAAGCAATCGATCAACAAAGCCCTGCTCAAATCCGGCGCGACCATCGGCGAGATGAACTGCGTGCGCAAGCATCTCTCGGCGATCAAGGGCGGCCGCCTCGGCAAGGCCTGCTGGCCGGCCACTGTTTATACCTATGCAATTTCCGATGTGCCAGGCGACCTTGCCACGGTCATCGCTTCCGGCCCGACCGTGGCCGACCCCAGCACTTCGGCCGAAGCGCTGGCGATCCTCAAACGATACGGCATCGAGGTTCCGGCCTCGGTGCGCAACTGGCTGCAAAGCGCGGAATCGGAGACGGTCAAACCCGGCGATCCGAGCCTGGCGCGCAGTCATTTCCAGTTGATCGCTCGTCCACAACAGTCGCTTGAAGCGGCTGCAGTGAAAGCGCGGCAGGCCGGTTTCAGCCCACTGATCCTCGGCGATCTGGAAGGCGAATCCCGTGAAGTGGCCAAGGTTCACGCCGGCATTGCGCGGCAAGTGGTCTTGCATGGCCAGCCGTTGGCAGCGCCGTGCGTGATTTTGTCGGGCGGTGAAACCACGGTGACCGTGCGCGGCAATGGTCGTGGCGGGCGCAACGCCGAGTTCCTGCTGAGCCTGACCGACAGCCTCAAAGGCTTGCCCGGTGTGTATGCGCTGGCAGGTGACACTGACGGCATCGACGGTTCCGAAGACAACGCCGGCGCGATCATGACCCCGGACAGTTACGCCCGCGCCGCCGCCCTCGGTCTGAGTGCCAGTGACGAGCTCGATAACAACAATGGCTACGGCTATTTCGAGGCGCTCGACGCCCTGATCGTCACCGAGCCGACCCGCACCAACGTCAACGACTTCCGCGCCATTCTGATTCTCGAGAGCCCTAAACATGACGCCTGACAAGAAGGTTAAAATTCTCGCCACCCTCGGTCCCGCCACCGAAGGCATCGACGACATCCGCGAACTGGTGAAGGCCGGGGTCAACATTTTCCGCTTGAACTTCAGCCACGGCGATCATGCCGACCACGCTCAGCGCTACCAGTGGATTCGTGAAGTCGAGCGCCAGCTGAATTATCCGCTGGGCATTCTGATGGACCTGCAAGGCCCGAAACTGCGGGTCGGCAAATTTGCCGAAGGCAAGGTGCAACTGCATCGCGGTCAGGCCCTGCGTCTGGACCTGGACCCTACACTCGGCGATGAACGCCGCGTGAACCTGCCTCACCCGGAAATCATCGCGGCGCTGGAGCCGGGCATGGACCTGCTGCTGGACGACGGCAAGCTGCGGCTTCGCGTGGTGACCAAGTATTCCGACGCCATTGATACCACCGTGCTCAATGGCGGCGAATTGTCGGATCGTAAAGGTGTGAACGTGCCGCAAGCAGTATTGGAGCTCAGCCCGCTGACCGCCAAGGATCGCCGTGATTTGAGCTTCGGTCTGGAGTTGGGTGTGGACTGGGTGGCGCTGTCGTTTGTGCAACGCCCGGAAGACATCCGCGAAGCCCGCGAACTGATCGGCGACAAGGCGTTTTTGATGGCCAAGATAGAGAAGCCATCGGCGGTGACTCAGCTTCGCGAAATCGCTGAATTGAGCGACGCGATCATGGTCGCTCGCGGTGATCTGGGCGTGGAAGTGCCCGCCGAAAGCGTGCCGCAAATTCAGAAAAACATCATCAGCATCTGCCGTCAGCTCGGCAAACCGGTGGTGGTGGCGACGCAGATGCTGGAGTCGATGCGCTTCTCCCCGGCCCCGACCCGCGCCGAGGTCACCGATGTAGCCAACGCCGTGGCCGAAGGTGCGGATGCGGTGATGTTGTCGGCGGAAACTGCGTCCGGTGAATACCCGCTGGAAGCAGTGCAGATGATGAGCAAGATCATCCGCCAGGTGGAAAACGGCCCAGACTATCAAACGCAACTGGACGTGAGCCGGCCGAAAGCCGAGGCGACGGTTTCCGACGCGATCAGCTGCGCGATTCGTCGTATCAGCAACGTGTTGCCGGTGGCGGTGCTGGTGAACTACAGCGAGTCCGGCACGTCGAGTTTGCGCGCTGCGCGGGAGCGGCCGACGGTGCCGATTCTCAACCTGACCCCAAACCGGCAAACCGCTCGCCGCCTGACCGTAGCGTGGGGCGTGCACTCGGTGGTCAATGATCGCCTGCGGCAGGTGGATGAAGTGTGCTCGACGGCGCTGGAGATTGCCCAGGCTCAGGGCATGGCCAAGCGTGGCGACACCTTATTGATCACCGCGGGTGTGCCGTTTGGGCAACCGGGGTCGACTAACTCATTGCGCATCGAAACGCTGATTTAACTCCACACCACGATCGTTCCCACGCTCTGCGTGGGAATGCAGCCCGGGACGCTCTGCGTTCCAAGAGCAGACGCAGAGCGTCCATTGAGGCATTCCCACGCAGAGCGTGGGAACGATCTGTACAGAACGATCCTTAAAATGCCTGCCAATCACTTCAACACCCACTGCCCCGATTGGGCCACTGCCCTGCTCAACGGCTTCAGCCAGATCTTCCTCCAGCGCCATCCGCTGTTTGGCTTGCTGTGCCTGTTGGCCATTCTGTTTACCGCGCCGACACTGCTCGGCGGAGCACTGCTGGGTGGCGTCGCCGGATTGCTGACGGCGCAACGTCGCGGCTACGCCAAAGCCGATCGCCAGGCCGGGCTGTTCAGTTACAACGGGGTTTTGCTCGGCTTGTTGCTGAGCCTGTATTTCCCGTGGTCCGCCGTGCTGCCACTGGTGATCATTGCCTGCGGCGGCCTGAGCGCGATGCTCACTCAACAGTGGCTCAAGCGCGCCCGGCTTAGCCAATACCTGCCCGCATGCACCGCGCCCTTCGTGGGGCTGGGCTGGTTGCTGCTGTGCTTCGCCACGCCCTCGACCAAGGCGCATTTGATCGAGATCAACACGCTGAACATGCTCGCCGCACCACTCAAAGGTCTCGGCCAGGTGATGTTCCTCGGTCATCCGCTGGCCGGTGCGTTGATTGCCGCCGGCTTGCTGATCGCTGACCGTCGCGCATTCTGCTGGGCGTTGCTGGCGTCCGTTGCGGGCATGGGTTGGAGCCTGCTGCACCACGACTTCTACACCGGCTTGCTCGGCCTCGGTGGCTATAACGCGGTGCTCGCCGCCCTCGCCTTCAGCTCGCAACGCCAGCAGCCGTGGCTGCCACTGGTCGGCATTGCATTAGCGCTGCTGCTGACGCCGATGTTTGCCGCTATCGGTCTGCCCACGCTGACCGCGCCCTTCATCCTCGCCTGCTGGCTGATCCGTACGGCTGCTCAAGTGCTCGGCAAAGCGACGGGGGCCCGTGCGCCTTGCGCTCCTGGGGAGAATCAACCTAGGCTGCGTTGATTCCCGATTCAGGCGTTTTCCATGGACAGCAGCAAAAATTGGCGTGAAGACCTTTACGTCATGATTTTCCAGAGCGACACCAAAGCGGGGCGGCGCTTCGACGGCACCCTGCTGTTGATCATTCTCGCCAGCATCATCATCGTAATGCTCGACAGCATCGATTCCATTCACCAGAACTACGCCGATGTGCTGGCGTATATCGAGTGGGGTTTCACCTTCGTCTTCGCTGTCGAATACATCCTGCGGCTGTATTGCTCACCCAAGCCGTTGCGCTACGCGTTCAGTTTCTATGGACTGGTGGATTTGCTGGCCATCGTGCCCGGCATCCTCGCACTGTATTACGCCGATGCGCAGTACCTGCTGATCATCCGGATCATTCGGATGCTGCGGATTTTCCGCGTGCTCAAGCTCAGCCCGTACCTCAAGCAAGCCAACTACCTGATGTCGGCATTGCGCGGCAGCAAACAGAAAATCGTGGTGTTTCTGGTCAGCGTCAGCACCCTGGTCACGGTGTTCGGCACGCTGATGTACGTGATCGAGGGCCCGGAACACGGCTTCACCAGTATCCCCAAAGGCATCTATTGGGCGATTGTCACCCTGACCACCGTGGGCTTCGGCGACATCGTGCCGAAGACGCCGTTGGGTCAGGTAATTTCGTCGCTGGTGATGATCACCGGTTACTCGATCATCGCCGTGCCCACCGGGATTTTCACCGCCGAACTGGCCAACGCCATGCGCGGTGAGCTACTGCAACACGATTGCCCGGTGTGCAAGAAAAACAGCCACGAACACGGCGCGGCGTTCTGCTCGCGATGCGGCAATGCGTTGTTTAAGAAAATGGAATAAGCAAAGATCTTTATAATCTTTAAAGGCCTATGCGCGCCCGGCTATAGTCGCTGGCAAATTGCCTCACTTTTAATTTAGAACAAGGACTGCGCAGTGAAAAAAATCTTTGGCGCCTCACTTCTGGCCGCTGGCCTGGCATTGACCAGCATGGCCCAGGCCGCACCAACCCTGCTCAACGTTTCCTACGACGTGATGCGCGACTTCTATAAGGACTACAACGCGGCCTTCCAGAAACACTGGCAAGCCGAACACAACGAAAACATCACTCTGCAGATGTCCTTCGGCGGTTCGAGCAAACAGGCGCGCTCGGTGATCGACGGCCTGCCGGCTGACGTCATTACCATGAACATGGCCACCGACATCAACGCCCTGGCGGACAACGGCAAACTGGTCCCGGAGAACTGGGTCACACGCCTGCCGAACAACAGCGCACCGTTCACGTCCGCCACTGTATTCATCGTCCGTAAAGGCAACCCGAAAGCCCTGAAAGACTGGCCGGACCTGCTCAAGGACGGCGTTCAGGTGATCGTGCCGAACCCGAAAACCTCCGGCAACGGGCGCTACACCTACCTGTCGGCCTGGGGTTATGTGCTGAAGAATGGCGGTGATGAAAACAAAGCCAAAGACTTCGTTGGCAAGCTGTTCAAACAAGCCCCGGTGCTGGATACCGGCGGCCGTGCAGCCACCACCACATTCATGACCAACCAGATTGGCGACGTGCTGGTGACCTTCGAAAACGAAGCGGAAATGATAGCCCGCGAATTTGGTCGTGATCAGTTTGAAGTGATCTACCCAAGCGTTTCCGCTGAAGCCGAGCCACCAGTGTCGGTGGTCGACAAAGTGGTCGACAAGAAAGGCACTCGTGCTGCGGCCGAGGAATATTTGAAGTACCTGTGGTCGCCGGAAGGTCAGGAGATTGCAGCGGCGAACTACCTGCGTCCGCGTGACCCGGCGGTATTGGCCAAGTACACCGATCGTTTCCCGAAAGTGGATTTTCTGTCGGTAGAGAAGACCTTCGGTGACTGGCGTACGGTGCAGAAGACCCACTTCAACGATGGCGGGATCTTTGATCAGATTTACAGCGGACAGTAATTTCTGAGCGCAACGAAAAAGGCGACCTGAGAAGGTCGCCTTTTTTGTGCCTGAACACAAACCCCATGCTCACCGAAGCCCCCATGTGGGGGCGAGCCTGCTCGCTCCCACAGGTTCGGCGACACCCCGCTACATCGGCGGTGTGACGCCATCCTTGCCGGCCGAGATCGATTGCGCGGTCAGCGTTCCGTCAGCACTCTGCGTCACAAACGTCACGATCTTCACCCCCACCTTCAGCAAGCTGCGATCCCCCGGCATCAGGTTCACAATCGGCACATCCTCCGGCACCAGAATCTTCTTCTGGCCGCCCTTGTAGTTAACCGTCAACACCCGGCCATTGCTGACCACCAGATCACCTACGCTGCCATTGGTCATGCTGCTGCCCTTGACCAGATCAAACGGCCGATGCCCGTCGCCGCTACCGGCCAATTCGGGTGGAAATACGTGGACTTCCAGCGCCTTGAGGGTGCCATCTTCCTGAGGAATGGCGGCCGAGCCGATGTAGCTGCCAGGCTTGATGTCTTCAATATTGGCCAGGGTGACGGCGCGGACTTTGGTGTCGTTGGTCAGGTTGATGATCACGTTTTCACCGCTGTTGGTGCGGACTTTTAACACGTCGGGGCTGACCCCGGTGATCTCGCCGCGAACGCCGATACGCATGCCCGGCGCGTCGGCGGCCTGGGCCAGGCCTGCGGTAAACAGGGTGATCAGTGTCAGGGCTGAAGCGCCGCGAACCAGGTGACGGAACATCGCATTCATGGCAGAGCCTTCCGGTAATGAAGCGTGAAGAGAGAACATAAGCACGCTATCGAACAGGATGTAAGTGAATGTATCATCCAGACTCTATGTCCTGACGCAAGGCGTACGTCCCGCCCCGCGTCACTCATTCCGCAATGGAATGATTACTATCACTTCAATCCCTCTTCCGCCGTTTGGGCTTGCCGCTTAGCCTTCGCGCATTCCCTTTTGTTCAGAGAGTCCCGTTATGAACCCAGCGACCCAGGTGCCCCACGGTGCCGCGACAATGACCAAAGGCATGGTGCTGCTCTTCGCCTTCTGCTGCGGCGCCATTGTGGCCAATATTTACTACGCCCAGCCGATCATCGGCCTGATCGCGCCGGACATCGGTCTGACCAGCACCATGGCCAGCCTGATCGTTTCGCTGACCCAGATTGGCTATGCGCTGGGGCTGTTCTTCCTGGTGCCGCTGGGCGATCTGCTGGAAAACCGCCGACTGATGATCATCACCACGGTGGTGGCGATTGCCAGCCTTTTGGGAGCGGCGTTCACCGATCAGCCCAACGTATTTTTGCTGATCTCGTTGCTGGTGGGTTTCAGTTCGGTGTCGGTGCAGATCCTGATTCCACTGGCCGCGCATCTTGCGCCGGAAGAAACTCGTGGCCGCGTGGTCGGTGGGATCATGGGCGGATTGTTGCTGGGCATTCTGTTGGCTCGGCCGGTTTCCAGCGTGGTAGCTGACCACTTCGGCTGGCGTGCGATGTTTATGATTGCGGCAGCGTTGATGGCGGCGATCAGCATCGTGCTCGCGCTGACCATTCCCAAGCGCCAGCCTGATCACCGTGCGACTTATGGCCAGTTGCTGGGTTCGCTGTGGACGTTGTTACGCCAACAGCCGGTGTTGCGTCAGCGTGCATTCTATCAGGGTTGCATGTTCGCCACGTTCAGCCTGTTCTGGACCGCCGTGCCGCTGGAGCTCGCCCGCAACCATGGCCTGTCGCAAACCCAGATCGCGATCTTCGCCCTGGTCGGTGCCATCGGTGCCATAGCCGCACCCATCGCCGGGCGACTGGCCGATGCCGGCCACACCCGCATCGCTTCCTTGCTGGCCCTGGTGTTCGCCAGCCTGAGCTTTCTGCCCGCGTTCATTCATCCGCTCTACAGCGTGATTGGCCTGGCAGTGACCGGCGTGGTACTCGACTTCTGCGTGCAGATGAACATGGTCCTCGGTCAGCGCGCGGTCTACGCCCTCGACGCCAAAAGCCGCAGCCGTCTTAACGCGCTGTATATGACCAGCATTTTTATCGGCGGCGCATTTGGTTCGTCGGTAGCCAGCGTGGTGTATGAACACGGTGGCTGGTTGTGGATCGTGATTGTCGGCAGCGCGTTTCCGTTGCTGGCGTTGTTGCGGTTTTTGAGTGTTTCGCAGAAGGTTTCGTTGGCGACGGCTTAAGCTTTTAAAACAACGTCGGTAATCCACCCAGAGCCAGCTTGCCCCCACAGTCTATCGCCAAACCTGTGGGAGCGACCCTGCTCGCGATGCAATGTAACGGCAACCGCCCGAATCAAACTTTCAACATTCCCCATCCTCTGCCTGCGAATTCCGGAATATCCCGATGCGTGCTCACTGACGTCGGCGTCGGAACACCCAACCCCTCCTCCCCCATTTTTTGCAGCAGGATCTGTACGACTTCGACGGCTGCGTTGTACGCCTCTTCAAAGGTATCTCCGGCAGTCACTGCGCCGGGGATGTCAGGCATTTGAATACCGATTGCCGTTCTCTCATCTCCCTACTCGATAATGATTGGATAGTGCAAAGCAGTTCCTCCAGAAAGCATCAACTTTATTGGGGGCCAATTGACCATAGAAACCGGACACGGTCTGTTCACGTTGTTTTTCAGGATGTGAGCTGCCTCATTCCCCCAAAAATGCTGATGCCGGCGCGTTATGTGATCGGTCAGGATGGCGTGATTCGTTACGCCGAGGTCAACCCGGATTACACTCAGCGTCCTGAGCCTGAAGCGATGCTGGATGCCATTCGCGGCCAACCGATCAAATGCCGCCTGGCCCGCTGCATGTTTTTCAAGGAGTGTGAAATGACCCGTCATACCTTTCTCATCACTGGCGCCAGCAAAGGCATTGGACGCGCGGTGGCCGAGCACCTGGACCGTGTCGGGCATCGAGTCGTCGGGATTGCCCGAACGCCTGACCTGACGTTCCCAGGCATTCTGTTTCCTCTGGATCTGAGCGACAGAGCGCTGACTCAGGAAGTCCTGGCGGATCTGGCCAGGACGTACGAATTTGATGGGCTGGTGAACAACGTGGGTCTGGTACGCCCGCAAGTGCTGGGGGAAATCGACCTCGACACATTCGACGATGTGATGCGGGTCAACCTCCACTCGGCATTGCAGGCCACCCAGGCGCTGCTGCCGAATATGCGTACCAAGGGCTGGGGTCGGGTGGTGAACATTTCCAGCCTGACCGTACTCGGGATCACCCAACGCACCGCGTATGCAGCGGCCAAAGCAGCATTGATCAGCTTCACACGCTCATGGGCACTGGAACTGGCGCAAACCGGCGTGACGGTGAACGCAGTGGCGCCGGGGCCGACTGAAACTGAATTGTTTCGCGCCAACAACCCGCCGGGCAGTGAAGGTGAAGCGCGGTATCTGGCGGGCGTGCCGATGGGGCGTTTGGGACAGCCGCAGGAGATCGCGGCGGCGATTGCGTTTTTGCTGTCCGAGCAGAGCGGGTTTATCACCGGGCAAACGTTGTTTGTCGATGGCGGCGCGTCCATCGGTAAAGCCGCGTTCTAACCAACGACACCATTCCCCTGTGGGAGCCACAAGGACTCAAGATGGACCGCCTGGCCGCAATGGAAACCTTCGTCTACGTCGTGGAAACAGGCTCGTTTTCCGCCGCCGCCCGGCGCTTGAATATCGGCCAGCCCGCCGTATCAAAAGCCATTGCGCAACTGGAATCACGTCTTGCCGTGCGACTGCTGTTGCGCTCGACCCGAGGCCTGACGCCAACCGAAGCCGGCCTGGCCTTTTTTGAACGCTCCAAGCGCGCCCTCGAAGAAGCCGATGAAGCCGATAACGCAGCTCGCGGTGCCGCCAGCGGGCTCACCGGCAACCTGCGCATCTGCGCCGCCGTGACCTTCGGCCGAATACATATCGTGCCGCACCTCGGGCCGTTCCTCGATCAGAACCCGGACCTGAACATCGACCTGATGCTCGAGGACCGCAACGTCAATCTGGTCGAAGAAGGTGTCGACATCGCCCTGCGCATGGGCGCCCTGAGCGACTCCGGCCTCACCGCCCGCAAGATCGCCGAATGCCGACGTGTAGTACTCGGCACACCGGCCTACTTCGACAAACACGGCGAACCCAGCTACCCGGCTGACCTGTGCAAACACCAGGCAGTGGTCTACGCCCTGGGCGGCGGCGCCAACTGGCAATTTCGCAACGCGAGCGAAGAACAGTCCGTGATCATCAACGGCCGAATTCGCGTCAGTGCTGCCGAAGGTTTGCGTGAAGCGGTCCTCGCCCACCTGGGGCTGACCATGGCCTCTGAATGGATGTTCGCCCCGGAGCTGGCCAGTGGTGCAGTCAAGGAAGTGATGACGGGCTGGAGACTGCCGAACCAGGATTTGTGGGCGGTGTTTCCCACCGGAAGAATGGCCAGCGCAAAGGCTCGGGCGTTTGTGGAGTATGTGCAGGGGTTGTTGGTGAAAGGAGCCTGAGCAACGCTCAGAAAAGCAAAACGGCGATCCTGAGATCGCCGTTTCCATTTACTGCCCGAATTGCCGCCCCAACCCACCCGGCACGCCATGTATATCCGTGTCTTCCCACGGCCCGTCCGGGCTTATCGAGCGGCTCCAGCCGTTGTTCCAGCGGTAGTAGGTGCGCTGGCGGTAGAAGGTGTTGGTCTGATCCTCCAGCACATAGACGCCGAGCTTGGCATCCCAATGGCTGTTGCCACCCGGTGGCGGTGCGAAGCTGGCGGAGGTGCGCGGCATCGGTTTGGCGGGCTTGGCCGGGATGCCCGGTTTGCCCGGCGTGGGTGTTGGCGACGGTGTAGGTCTTGGCTGTGACGGCGGAATCGGAGGCGGCGACGTGGGCTCCGGCGGCTGGACCGCACATGCGCTCAACCCCAAAACCAGACTGAGCAGGGTGATACGAGCAATAGCGGTCATGGGGCGTTTTCCTGTTATTTATCCGGGCTGTCGATGGTCAGTGTCTGCGGCGCAGTGGTGCTGCTGGCCAGAGGCTGGCTGCGACCGATCCATTCACCGGCAGTCGGTTGGCCGGCACGGGAGACGCGCGCAACCAGTTGGACTTCAGGAAAGTTCGACAGTTTCAACTGCGGCATCATGGCGTCGGCATCACCCAGTTCGACAGTCACCGGCAAGTCGGCCACGGTCAAGCGTTTGGCCGCCAGCGGTGCGGGTGGGCCAGAGGTGGCGCGGGCAAAGATGAATACGCTGTCGCCCGGTTGGACCTTGGCTTTGAGCGCTGGCGCCAGGTCTACGGTGACTTTCAGCAACGCTGCGGGTTTGACCGCGGGGGCCTGAGCAACCTTGCCACCGCTGGCTTCGAGTTTCTCGGTGGCCTTGGCAATCCCGCCTTCCAGTGCGCCACGGGAGTTGTCGTCGGGCGGCAGTTGCGCCAGCAGGCGATTCCAATAGTCGATGGCGTCCTGATAACGCTGGCTTTCAAACGCCGCGATGCCGAGCAGGCCGAGACTGGTGACTTCTTTCGGATCGGCTTTCAGCGCTTCATCGGTCAGCGCCTGAATCTTGTCCGACCACTTTTTGCCATCGGCGAAGTATTGGGCCTGAGCCCATTGACCAAGCAGTTCCGGTTGACGACCGGCCACGTTCACCGTGCGTTCGAAGATCTTCGCTGCGTCGCCAGGACGGTCCTGAGCCATGTACGTGCGTCCGAGGAAGTACAGGCCTTCAGCCGAATCCGGCTGAGCGGCGACGGCGCGTTCCAGACGTCGGGTCATCTCTTCCATCGACTGTGGCGCCTGGGCGAATTCGCGGGTCAGTTCGACTTTGTCGCTGGCACCGAAATGCAGGTACAAGCCAAGGCCCAGAACCGGAACTAGTACCGCCGCCAGCAACGGCAACGGTTTGCCCAGGCGAGTCACTCGTGGTGCCGCAACGCCTTCGGTGTCGGCGAGCAGCTCACGGGCCGCTTCGGCGCGACCGGTGTCCATTTGTGCGGCATCGAGCACGCCCTCTTCCTGCTGAATTTGCAACTCAGCCACGCGCTCTTGATACAGCGCGACGTTCAGGGCAGTTCGATCCTCTTCAAGTTGTGCGCGACGACCACGCAGAACCGGGATCAACAGAAAACTCAGGGCAACCAGAAGTAGCAGACCTGCAGCGAGCCAGAAATCAATCATTCTTGGTTTTATCCAACAGGTGGTCGAGGCGCTCACGCTCCTCGGCAGAAAGCGCGTCCGGGGTTTCAGCGCGTTGTACGCGACGACGGCGGACGATCACGGCGATGATCACAAAACCACCCAGCAACAGGCCGGCCGGGCCGAACCAGAGCAGTGCAGTCTTGGCGTTGAGTGCCGGTTTGTAGCGGACGAAATCACCATAGCGATCGACCATGAAGTCGATGATCTGCTGATTGTCCTTGCCCTCGCCGAGCATGCGGAAGATCTCTTTGCGCAGGTCGGCGGCGATCGGCGCGTTGGAGTCGGCGATGTCCTGATTCTGACACTTGGGGCAACGCAGTTCTTTGGTCAGCTCGCGAAAACGCTCGCGATCACCTTCTTTGGCGAACTCGTAGGTATCGATGGCGGCGTGCGCCACGCCGGCCATGCTCAAGCCCAATACCGCAGCGGCTATCCAGCGTTTCATGGCTTGGCCTCATCGACCAGCGCCTGATACTTGGCGGCCAGCTTCTCGCGCCAGACCTGCTCGTCGATCACGCCGACGAACTTGTCGCGGATGATGCCTTTGGCATCGATGAAGAAAGTTTCCGGCGCGCCGTACACGCCGAGGTTCAGGCCGAGGGCCCCCGCATCGTCGCGGATGTCTAGCTGGTACGGGTTGTGAAATTCCTCCAGCCACTTCAAGGCATCAGCGTTGACGTCCTTGTAGTTGATGCCGTAAATCACCACGCCCTGCTGGGCCAGTTTGTTCAGCACCGGGTGCTCGACCCGGCAGGAAATGCACCAGGTACCCCAGACATTGACCAACGCGGGTTTGCCCAGAATGTCGGCCTTGCTCAGTGTTTTGTCACCCTGCACGTTCGGCAGGGAAAACTCCGGGAACGGCTTGTTGATCATCGCCGAAGGCAACTCGGCCGGGTCCAAGTAGAGCCCGCGATACAGAAAAACAGCCACCACCAGAAAAATCGCCAGTGGCAACAGCATCAACCAACGCTTCATGCAGCGGCTCCCGTCATGCCCAGTGCTTCACGCACGCGGCTTTTCACCTTGACCCGATAACGCCGATCCAGCGCCGCCAGCAATCCGCCGAAGCCGGTCAGCAGGCCGCCGAACCAGATCCAGCGCACGAACGGTTTGACATGAACGCGCACGGCCCAAGCGCCATCTCCCAGCGGTTCGCCGAGGGCAACGTAGAGGTCACGGGTGAAACCGGCGTCGATCCCGGCTTCGGTCATCACCGAGTTCTGCACGGTGTAGAGGCGTTTTTCCGGATGCAGCACGCTGACTTCCTTGCCGCCCTTGATCACCCGAACGGTGCCCTTGTCGGAGGTGAAGTTCGGGCCTTCGAAGTGCTTGGCACCTTCGAACACAAACTGATAACCGCCCAGATCCATGGACTCGCCCGGCGCCAGGCGCAAGTCGCGCTCGGCACTGTTCTGGCTCGACAGTACGACGCCGAGGGCGCACACGGCGATGCCGAGGTGAGCGATCTGCATGCCCCAATAGCTGCGAGTCAGGGTCGGCAAGCCTTTGATCAGGCCTTTGTGGCGAGTCTTGTCGACAATGTCACGCGCACCGGCCAACAACACCCAGGCCGCAAGCATGAAGGTCGCGATGACTGCCCAGTTGAAATCGCCGTAAGCGACGCCGGCAATCACAGCCAGTGCAGCGCTGCCCAACAACACCGGGGTGAGCATGCTCATCAGCCATTTCACCGGGGTGTCTTTCCAGCGCACCAGCATGCCGACCGCCATCACCACCATCAGCAACGCCATCAACGGAATGAACAGCGCGTTGAAGTACGGTGGGCCGACCGACAGCTTGGCGCCGGTCATCGCATCCAGAATCAGTGGGTACAAGGTGCCCAGCAGGATCATAGAAGCCGCCACCACCAGCACCAGGTTGTTCCCCAGCAGCAGGGTTTCCCGGGACCAGAGGTTGAAGCCCACCTGGCTCTTGACCACCGGTGCGCGCAAGGCGAACAGCGTCAGCGAACCGCCGACCACAAACAGCAGGAAAATCAGGATGAACACGCCGCGTTCAGGGTCGGACGCAAAGGCGTGAACCGAGGTCAGCACGCCGGAACGCACGAGGAACGTACCGAGCAAGCTCAGCGAGAACGCGGCAATGGCCAGCAACACGGTCCAGCTCTTGAACACGCCACGTTTTTCCGTGACCGCCAACGAGTGAATCAGCGCGGTACCCACCAGCCAAGGCATGAAGGAAGCGTTTTCGACCGGGTCCCAGAACCACCAGCCGCCCCAGCCGAGTTCGTAGTACGCCCACCACGAACCGAGGGTGATGCCGATGCCGAGGAAGGCCCAGGCGACGATGGTCCACGGGCGCGACCAGCGAGCCCATGCAGCATCAAGGCGACCGCCCATCAGTGCCGCGATGGCGAAGGCGAAGGCTACCGAGAAACCGACGTAACCCATGTACAGCATCGGCGGGTGAACGATCAGACCGATGTCTTGCAACAATGGATTGAGGTCGGCGCCATCGCTGGGCATTTGCGGCAGGATGCGCTTGAACGGGTTGGAGGTGAGAATCAGGAACAGCAGGAAACCGGTGCTAATCATGCCCATCACGGCCAGGACCCGCGCCAACATGACTTGCGGCAACTGTCGGGAGAACACCGATACCGCGAAGGTCCAGCCACCCAGAATCAATGCCCACAGCAGCAGCGAGCCTTCGTGCGCGCCCCACACTGCACTGAATTTGTAGTACCACGGCAGGGCACTGTTGGAGTTGCTGGCGACGTAGGCGACCGAGAAGTCGTCAGTCATGAACGCGTACGTCAGGCAACCGAAGGCAAACGTCAGAAAAGTGAACTGGCCCCACGCAGCCGGCTGCGCGAGGCTCATCCACAAGCGGTCACCGCGCCAGGCACCGAGCAACGGCACCACGGCCTGAGCCAGCGCGAAACACAGCGCCAGGATCATGGCCAAGTGGCCAAGCTCTGGTATGAAAAGCCCGGGAATAAAGATTCCAGATGTCATCTGTCAGCCCTCTTTGGCGGGAGTGGGTGCCGATTGACCGCTGTCTTTCAGGGCCTTGGTCACTTCCGGCGGCATGTACTTTTCATCGTGCTTGGCCAGCACTTCGTCAGCCACCACCACACCGTCGGCATTGAGTTTGCCCAGGGCGACGATGCCCTGCCCTTCACGGAACAGGTCCGGAAGAATGCCGCGATAGGCGATGGTCACGGATTTATTAAAGTCGGTGACGATGAATTTCACGTCCAGCGAGTCCCCGGAGCGCTGCAGCGAACCCTGCTCGACCATGCCGCCCGCACGGATGCGCGTGTCTTGCGGCGCTTCGCCATTGGCAATCTGGGTCGGGGTGTAAAACAGATTGATGTTCTGCTGCAGGGCACTCAGGGCCAGGCCGACGGCAGAGCCGACACCCACCAGAATCGCGAGAATGATGATAAGACGCTTTTTGCGCAGCGGATTCACTTGCCGTTCTCCCGGCGCAGACGACGCGCCTCTTGTTGCAGATACCGCTTGCGGGCCAGGATCGGCGCCGCCACGTTGAGGGCCAGCACCGTCAGGCAGATGCCATAGGCGGACCAGACATACAGGGCGTGATGGCCCATGGCGAGGAAGTCGCCGAATGAAGCAAAACTCATCGAGCGGCCTCCAGACTGTTCTGTACTTCAGCCTTGACCCAGCTGGCACGCGCTTCGCGCTTGAGCACTTCAAGGCGCATGCGCAGCAACAAGACTGCACCGAAGAAACAGTAGAAGCCCAGCACCGTCAGCAGCAGTGGCAGCCACATCTCGGCCGGCATCGCCGGTTTTTCGGTGAGGGTGAAGGTCGCGCCCTGGTGCAGGGTGTTCCACCACTCCACCGAGTATTTGATGATCGGAATGTTGATCACGCCGACAATCGCCAATACCGCGCACGCCTTGGCGGCGCTGTCACGATTGCTGATGGCGTTGCCCAGCGCAATAAGACCGAAGTACAGAAACAGCAGAATCAGCATGGACGTTAGTCGCGCATCCCAGACCCACCACGAACCCCAGGTCGGTTTCCCCCAGATCGCGCCGGTGACCAGCGCCACGGCGGTCATCCAGGCACCGATGGGCGCCGCGCATTGCAGGGCGACGTCAGCCAGCTTCATCTTCCAGACAAGCCCGACAATGCCGCACACGGCCAGCATCACGTAGCAGGACTGCGCCAGCATCGCGGCAGGAACGTGGATATAGATAATGCGAAAGCTGTTGCCTTGCTGGTAGTCGGGCGGCGCGAAAGCCAGGCCCCAAACGATACCCACGCCGATCAGCAGCAACGCCGCGACGCTAAGCCAAGGCAGCAGTTTGCCGCTGATGCCGTAAAACCATTTGGGCGAGCCGAGCTTGTGAAACCACGTCCAGTTCATACTGTTTCCATCACGGTTGCCCTTCGCTCTGAAGGGCTGGGTCTTTACTGGTTAAATTTTAACCAGACCTCATTATTCGCCGACGCTGATCTTCAGGCCAGCAGCTATTGCAAACGGTGTCAGGGTTATCGCCAGGGCGGTCAGGCTGCCAAGCCACAAGAGATAACCGGTCGCCGGCATGCCTTGCAAGGCCGCCTGCAAGGCGCCACTGCCAAGGATCAACACCGGGATGTACAGCGGCAGAATCAGCAGGGCAAGCAACAGGCCACCGCGCTTCAATCCCACCGTCAGGGCTGCGCCCACCGCACCGAGCAGGCTCAGCACCGGTGTACCCAGCAATAAAGAAAGCAGCAACACCGGCAGACAAGCGGCAGGCAGACCGAGCATCAACGCCAGCAGTGGAGCGAGCAAAACCAGTGCCAGGCCAGAGAAGGCCCAGTGTGCCAGTACCTTGGCCAAAACCAGAAGAGGCAGGGGGTGCGACGAAAGGACCCACTGTTCAAGCGATCCGTCTTCGAAATCACTGCGGAAAAGCCCGTCCAGCGAGAGCAAAACCGATAAAAGGGCCGCGACCCAGACCAGTCCCGGAGACAAGGTTTGCAACAATTGAGCCTCGGGTCCGACCGCCAATGGAAACAGCGCAACCACGATGGAGAAGAATACCAGCGGATTGGCCAGCTCCGCAGGACGGCGGAACAATAAACCGGCCTCACGGGCGACCAACAGGCCGAAAACACTCATACGGCCCAATTCCCCAGATCAATGTCGCGATAGCCGGCCGGCATCCGGGTCAGCGTGTGGTGCGTGGTCAACACGACCATACCGCCCTGCTCGCAGTGGGCGGCCAGGTGTTCTTCGAGCTGTGCCACGCCTTGCTTGTCGAGTGCGGTAAACGGCTCATCAAGAATCCACAGCGGTGGGCTGTCCAGGTACAACCGCGCCAGCGCCACACGCCGATGCTGGCCGGCAGACAGGGTGTGGCAAGGAACATCCTCAAAACCGCGCAGCCCCACAGCCGCCAATGCCTGCCAGATCGCCTCCTGGGACGCTGGATGATGCAGGGCGCAGAGCCAGCTGAGGTTTTCCTCGGGGGTCAGCAGTTCCTTGATGCCGGCAGCATGACCGATCCACAGCAGGTTGCGCGCCAGCTCGAACCGTTGCTCATTGAGCGGCTGGTCATTGAGCAGCACTTGACCGGCGGTCGGCTGCATCAGACCGCACAGCAGGCGCAACAGACTGGTCTTGCCACTGCCGTTGGGGCCGCTGATTTGCACCATTTCGCCACTGGTCAGTCTCAAATCGAGATTTTCGAAGAGCAGCCGAAGGTCTCGCTCACAAGCGAGGGCAACGGTTTGCAGGACAGGGCTGGTCAAGGGATCACGGGCCTTTTGCGGTTCAAGTCGGCGGCGAAGCGGCCGCTAAAGAGATGCAGCATAGATGCATTGGCGGCTTGTTCTAGAGAGTTGCGTCAAACAATTGCAATGTTTTCGCCACTCCCCGAAAGACGGGCAGCATTATACATGCCATGCCCTACTCTAAAGAGTGCAATTTCCTCAGGTTGTGACCGCGTATGACAGGCGAAATGAACATCCTCCCGCTACCGCAGACCACGTCCGCGACTTCGCGACCGTTGGTGGTCAGTGGCGCCCCGCTGAAGTTGCTGACGCCGATGGAGGGCCTGATCGCCGTCGGACAGACCGCCAAGGCTGAAGTGCTGTCGCTCAAGCAGACGGATCAGGCCTTTCAACTGTTGCTCAAAGTCACCCTCGACAGCGGTCGCCAGACCACAGTCCAGGCCACCAGTACTCAAGCGCTGCYACAAGGCGCCCACCTGGCGATCACCCAACCGTCGGCAAGCAACCTGGCCATCACCGTGCAACAGGCCATTGCTACAAGCGTCGCCACCCTCACCCGCATCGACACCGCGAAACTGCCAGTCGGGACATTGTTGCAAGGCAAAGTGCTGACCTCACAAGTGCTGCATCAGGTGCCGGGGCAACCCACAGTGTTTCGCTCGATGGTGAGCTTGCTGAACACTGCGTTGAGCGGCAGCACGCTGAGCATCGACAGCCCGACACCGCTGCGTATTGGCACCTTGTTAAGTGCAATGGTGCAAGACACCCAGACCCTGAAATTCGTCCCGCTGAGCAGCCGTCAGGAACAATTGGTCATGACGCAGCAACTGGTCAGCCAGCACAGCCGCCAAGGTTCGTTGGATGGCTTGCTCAAAGCGCTGCAAAACCTGTCGCCGTCGTCGGCCCCAATCTCCAGCGACCTGCGCGTTGCCGCGGAAAAACTGCTCGCCGGTCTGCCGGATATCCAGCAACTGAGCACGCCAAAGGGCCTGGCTCAAACGCTGACCAACAGTGGCCTGTTCCTCGAAGCAAAACTGCTGACCGGACAGAACCCGACGCTGGCCCCGGACATGRAAGGCGACCTGCTCAAGCTGATCGCGCAACTGACGCYGGGGCTGCCGGCCAACACCAACCTCAACGCAATCATCGCCGCCAACACATTGGTGCAGGCAATGCCGAGTTTCGTGCGCAGCGCCCTCGGCATGCTCGACCAGGTCAGCGCCAAACCGCTGCCGACCCGTTTCCCACTGCCCGCGCGCCTGCTGCAAAGCCAGGACGGTGAAGGGAATCTGGAGCACTTGCTGCGTTTGGCGGCGGCCGCCGTTTCGCGCCTGCAAAGCCATCAACTGTCGAGCCTGGAGCAAACCGGCGTGACGGACGATGGCCGGCTGCTTAGCACCTGGCAGCTGGAAATCCCGATGCGCAACGTGCAGGACATCGTGCCGTTGCAGGTCAAATTCCAGCGCGAAGAAGCCCCCGAGAAGGAGCAACCGCACGAACGTCGCGACGAACATGAACCGAAACAGCCTTTGTGGCGCATCGACCTCGCGTTCGACATGGAGCCACTAGGGCCATTGCAGATTCAGGCACAGCTGATCAAGGGCAGCCTGTCCAGTCAGCTCTGGGCAGAACGCCCTTACACCGCGAGCCTGATAGAAAGTAACCTGGCCGGACTGCGCGAACGCCTGCTCGCATCGGGCCTGAACGTCGGTGATCTGGATTGCCACTTGGGCAAACCGCCACAAGGCCCGCACACCCGCCTCGAACAACGCTGGGTCGACGAAACCGCATGAAAAGCCCCAACGCCCCACGCCAGGCCATCGCCATCAAATACGACGGCAGCCACGCCCCTACCCTCACGGCCAAGGGTGACGAAGCGCTGGCTGAAGAAATTTTGCGCATCGCCCGCGAGTATGAAGTGCCGATCTATGAAAACCCCGAGTTGGTGAGACTGCTGGCGAAGATGGAATTGGGGGACAGTATTCCGGAAGAGTTGTACCGCACGATTGCCGAGATTATTGCGTTTGCGTGGAATTTGAAGGGCAAGTTTCCGGCGGGGCATGATCCGGAGATGGGAATGGTGGAGAAAGACATTACTGATCGCGGGAATGATTATTGAATCTTTGTTGAATTTTAAAAAATCGCTGCCTCGTTTCACTCGACAGCTCCTACAGTGGAATGGCGTACGCCTTGTAGG
>NZ_JBFUKU010000060.1:0-34814 GCF_056400685.1 Pseudomonas sp. P5_A12
CAGTGACACCGCTTCGCGAGCAGGCTCGCTCCCACAGTGGATTTGTGTCGATCACATAATCCCTGTGGGAGGGAGCCTGCTCGCCATGACCACGCCACGGTGCAACTGAAGCCCCCAAAAAAAACGGAGCCCGAAGGCTCCGCTTTTCCTGCAATCAGCCCGGATCAGGCCAGTTTTTTGTGCCGTACACGATGCGGTTGGGTAGCCGCTTCGCCAAGACGCTTGCGGCGATCGGCTTCGTATTCGGTGTAGTTACCTTCGAAGAACACCGCTTGCGAGTCGTCTTCGTACGCCAGGATGTGCGTCGCGACGCGGTCAAGGAACCACCGATCGTGAGAGATCACAATGGCGGCACCCGGGAAGTCCAGCAGGGCTTCTTCCAGGGAACGCAGGGTTTCAACGTCGAGGTCGTTGGATGGTTCGTCGAGCAGCAGGACGTTGCCGCCCTCTTTCAGGGTCAAGGCCAGGTGCAAGCGACCGCGCTCACCACCGGACAGGTCCTTGACGAACTTCTGCTGATCGCCGCCCTTGAAGTTGAAGCGACCGACGTAGGTACGCGACGGGATCTCGTAGTTGCCAATGCGGATCTGATCCGAACCGTCGGAGATTTGCTGGAATACGGTCTTGCTGCCGTCCAGGTCTTCGCGGCTCTGATCGACGCACGCCAGTTGCACGGTTTCGCCGACTTCGATGCTGCCCGAGTCCGGCGTTTCCTTGCCCATCAGCATGCGGAACAGGGTCGATTTACCGGCACCGTTACCGCCGATCACGCCGACGATGGCGCCTTTAGGCATGGAGAACGACAGATTGTCGATCAACACCCGATCGCCGTAGCCCTTGGAGACGTTCTTGAATTCGATGACCTTGTCGCCCAGGCGCGGACCGGCCGGGATGTAGATCTCGTTGGTTTCGCTGCGCTTCTGGAATTCCTGCGATTGCATTTCTTCGAAGCGTTGCAGACGAGCCTTGGATTTCGACTGGCGGGCCTTGGCGCCTTTGCGCACCCACTCCAGTTCTTCCTTCATGGCTTTTTCGTGAGCCGACTGCTGCTTGGATTCGGCCGCCAGACGATTGGACTTGGCTTCGAGCCAACCCGAATAGTTGCCCTCGTACGGAATACCGGCGCCGCGGTCGAGTTCCAGAATCCAGCCGGCAACGTTGTCCAGGAAGTACCGGTCGTGCGTGATCGCAACCACAGTGCCCGGGAAATCGTGCAGGAAGTGCTCCAGCCACGCGACGGAATCGGCGTCCAGGTGGTTGGTCGGTTCGTCGAGCAACAACATGTCGGGAGCCGATAGCAGCAGGCGGCACAGGGCCACACGACGCTTTTCACCACCGGAGAGGAATTCGACCTTGGCATCCCACGCCGGCAGGCGCAGCGCATCGGCGGCGACTTCCAGTTGGCGGTCAAGGTTGTGACCGTCGCTGGCTTGCAGGATGGCTTCGAGCTTGGCCTGTTCTGCCGCCAGTTTGTCGAAGTCGGCATCTTCTTCAGCGTAAGCCGCGTAAACCTCGTCCAGACGTGCCTGGGCGTTCTTGATCACGCTGACCGCTTCCTCGACCACTTCACGCACAGTCTTGGTCGGATCCAGGATCGGTTCCTGTGGCAGGTAGCCGATGTTCAGCTCTGGCATCGGGCGGGCCTCGCCCTCGAACTCGGTGTCGACGCCAGCCATGATTTTCAGCAGCGTGGACTTACCCGAACCGTTGAGGCCGAGTACACCGATCTTGGCGCCAGGGAAGAACGACAGAGAAATGTTTTTCAGGATTTCCCGCTTCGGCGGAACAACTTTGCCCAGCCGATGCATGGTGAAGACGTATTGAGCCATGGAGAACCTTGGGTCAGTGACAGATGAATGATTGGAGCGCAGGCGAAGCCCGACCAGACCGCTGAAAAAGTCTGAGTTTAGGAGCTGGAACGCTCCCGCGTAACCGGCAAAGCTACCTGATTGACGGAAGGCAGTCCAGCCGAGCTGGACTGGCACTTAGCCACAACTCAAGGCATGCTAGCCGCCCTTCGGGCGTCCGACATATAGTGCACGTCGCGCCAGCCCAGCCAAACCGCAGGATTTCAGTTTGTCTCATGCCACTCCGCCCGTTTCCGAGAGCGCTCCCAGCCCTGCGACMGGCTCACCCCTGCGCGGAACCTTGAAGGGCACACTGGCCACCCTGGTCCTGTTGCTGCTCTCCCTACTGTTCTGGCAGTTGCTGGACCAGCTTCGCGAAACCCAGAAAAGCCAGCGCCAATACACCATCGATTACACCGCCGATCTGGCCGCGCAAGTCAGCCTGAACATGGCGCTCAACGCCCAGATCGCCCTCAACCTGCTACCGATCGTCGAACAACCGCAAAGCGCCGACGAACAGCAGGCGCTGCTGCGCAAGCTGCAACGGTCATTGCCCGAATTGCGCAGCCTGGCGTTGCTCAGCCCTTCCGGAAAGATCCTCAGTGACAGCGCCGATGACACACGGGACGCCGATTACCTGAGTGAATTGGTCCGGCGCAGTCACGCCCAGACGCACTACTTCAGCAACGCCGATGACGGTTCGGTGGTGCATCTTCTGTTGCATCAAGCCAGCGGTAGCACCCGAGGCTATTGGGCCCTGCGCCTGACGCCGAGCTTTTTCTCAGGCCTGACCAAACACGACGAAGCCGGTATCCGCCCGCTGTGGCTGGTGGAAAACCGGGTCAATCGCCAGATCATAAGCCGCGATGATGCATTGCCCTCAAACAAGCCAACCGTGCTGACACCGGATGAACTGGCCAGCAGCGTGCTGACCGTGCCCTTGAGCAACAGCGACTGGCAACTGCGCGGGTTGTTCGATCGCCAACGCGTGCTCGAAGACCTGCTGCCGGCATTCATTGGCAAATGCCTGCTGGGCCTGGCGTTCTCTTTACTGCCATTCATTGCACTTTTGAACATGCGTCGGCGTCAGCGCCAACTGAATGAGGGGCGTCGACGTTATCAGGACATTTTCGAAGGCACCGGCGTTGCCCTCTGCGTACTCGACGTGGCCGGGCTCAGGAGCTTTTTCGACAAGGCTCAGCTAAGCAGCCGCGAGCAATTGCAAACCTGGCTTGATTCCCCGGCACAACGTCGGCAACTGCTTCAGGAATTGCGTATCACCGAGGTCAACCAGGTTGCCCTGCAACTGCTCAACGTCAACTCTTGCGATCAAGCCTGGAACCTGCTGATAGACGGCAACCCGCTGGACGGCACCGCCATCGGCAATCAAGTGCTCGAAGCGGTGTTCAACCAGCAGAAGCAGCTTGAACTGGAAATCAAACTACAGGACGCCAATCACCGCGATCAGCATTTGTGGCTGGTCCTGCGCCTGCCAGTCAATCAGGACGACTATAAAGCCGTGATCCTGAGTATCACCGACATCACCAGCCGCAAACTGATCGAGCTGTCACTGCTGGAACGTGAAAGCTTCTGGTCCGATGTGGTGCGCACCGTGCCGGATCACCTGTACGTGCAGGACGTGATCAGCCAGCGGATGATTTTCAGCAACCACCACCTGGGGCATACCCTGGGTTACGACCGCACCGAACTGCATCAATTGGGTGAGTATTTCTGGGAAATCCTGCTGCACCCCGAAGACACCGATTACTACCACCGCTCACGCCAGACCCAGCGCCAGGGTGGCTACAGTCAATTGATGGAGTGCCAACTGCGCTTCCGCCACCGTGATGGCAAATGGCGCAGGTTCGAGATTCGCGAACAGGCCTTGGCACGGGACAAGCACAATCAAGTCACGCGGATCATCGGTGTGGCCAAGGACATCACCGACCAGATCGAAGCCAGTGAGTCATTACGCGACAGCGAGCGCCGTTACCGGATGCTTGCGGAAAGCATCAGCGACGTGATTTTCTCCACCGACAGCAAGATGTCCCTCAACTACGTCAGCCCCTCGGTGCAAGCCGCGCTGGGATATGACGTGGACTGGATCTTCCAGAACGGCTGGCAATCGATCATCGCCAACCAGCAGCAACTGACCGGCCTCTTCAGCCTGATGGATCGAGTCAGCAAAGCGCTGGATAAACCCGAAAAACTGGCGCTGTTGCGCGGCCAGGTGCACACCCAATTGTTCCTGTTCGATTGCCTTCGGGCCGACGGGCGCAAGATTCCCATCGAGCTGCGGGTGGTGCTGGTCTGGGACGAACACGGCGCATTCGAAGGCGTGCTCGGTGTCGGTCGCGACATCAGCCAGCAGCGCCGGGCCGAGAAAGACCTGCGCATGGCAGCCACGGTATTTGAACATTCGACCTCGGCCATTCTGATCACCGACCCGGCCGGTTACATCGTTCAGGTCAACGAAGCGTTCAGTCGCGTCAGCGGGTATGCAGTGGAGCAAGTGCTCGACCAGTTGCCGAACATGCTGACCGTCGACGAGCATCAGGAATCGCATCTGCGCTACGTGCTCAAGCAACTTCATCAGCACAACACCTGGGAAGGCGAAGTCTGGCTCAAGCGACGCAATGGCGAACACTACCCGGCCTGGGTCGGCATCACGGCCGTGCTCGACGATGAAGGGGATCTGGCCAGTTACGTGTGTTTCTTCAGCGACATCAGCGAACGCAAGGCCAGTGAACAGCGGATTCACCGCCTCGCCTACTACGACGCCCTGACCCATTTGCCCAACCGCACGCTGTTTCAGGATCGCCTCCACACCGCGCTGCAATCGGCGGAACGGCAGAAGTCCTGGGTGGTGTTGATGTTCCTCGACCTGGACCGTTTCAAGCCGATCAACGACTCCCTCGGTCACGCCGCCGGCGACCGCATGCTCAAGGACATGGCCACGCGCCTGCTCGACTGCGTCGACGATGACGACACCGTGGCGCGTATGGGCGGGGATGAATTCACCTTGCTGCTGCAGCCACGGGTCAACCGCGAAATCGCGCTGAACCGGGCGATTCATGTGGCAGAACAGATTCTCGCCAGCCTGGTGAAGCCCTTTGTGCTGGAAGGCCGCGAGTTCTTCGTCACGGCCAGCATCGGGATCGCCCTGAGCCCGCAGGACGGCAACGAACTCAGCCAGTTGATGAAGAACGCCGACACGGCGATGTACCACGCCAAGGAACGCGGCAAAAACAACTTCCAGTTTTATCAGGCGGACATGAACGCCAGCGCCCTGGAGCGGCTGGAACTGGAAAGCGACCTTCGCCATGCCCTCGAACAGAACGAATTCGTGCTGTATTACCAACCGCAGTTCAGCGGCGATGGCAAACGCTTGACCGGTGCCGAAGCCTTGCTGCGCTGGCGTCATCCGCGACGCGGGCTGGTGCCCCCGGGGGACTTCATTCCGGTGCTCGAAGAGCTCGGACTGGTGGTGGATGTCGGTGACTRGGTGATCAGCGAAGCCTGCCGTCAGCTCAAGACCTGGCACCAGACCAAGGTCCTTGTGCCGAAGGTTTCAGTGAATATTTCGGCACGACAGTTTTCCGATGGCCAGTTGGGCACGCGGATTGCCAACATCCTCAAGGAAACCGGCCTGCCGCCAGCGTGTCTGGAGCTGGAGTTGACCGAAAGTATCCTGATGCGCGAAGTCAGCGAGGCGATGCAGATTCTCGCCGGGTTGAAAAACCTTGGCCTGAGCATTGCAGTCGACGATTTCGGCACTGGTTATTCATCGCTCAACTACCTCAAGCAATTCCCGATCGACGTGCTGAAGATCGACCGTACATTTGTCGATGGCCTGCCGTCCGGTGAACAGGATGCACAGATCGCCCGGGCGATCATTGCCATGGCTCACAGCCTGAACCTGGCGGTGATCGCCGAGGGCGTGGAAACCCAAGAGCAACTGGACTTCCTGCGTGAGCATGGCTGTGATGAGGTTCAGGGCTATCTGTTCGGCCGGCCAATGCCGCCCAGCCAGTTTGAAGCACAGTACAGCAATGATGCGCTCTTCATGTTCGACTGATTGGAGCTAACAGCTCCGATCAGCCGAACATGAAGAAAGCTGCAAGCTGCAAGCTTCAAGTGGCAAGCTGCAAGCTGCAAGCTGCAAGCAAGAGCGAATCGGCTTTTACTTGTCGCTTGCGGCTTGTGGCTTGAAGCCCGCTTATCCGCAACCTGATTGTGTTTCATATCCCTTCTAAAAGCGGTTGGGTTAGAATGCCCCCCTTTTCTGCCCCCGATCCTTGAGGACCGCCATGTTCAGCCGTGATTTGACTATTGCCAAGTACGACGCCGACCTTTTTGCCGCCATGGAGCAAGAAGCTCAGCGCCAGGAAGAACACATCGAGCTGATCGCTTCGGAAAACTACACCAGCCCAGCGGTGATGGAGGCTCAAGGCTCGGTACTGACCAACAAGTACGCCGAAGGCTACCCGGGCAAGCGCTACTACGGTGGTTGCGAGTTCGTTGACATCGTCGAGCAGCTTGCAATTGATCGAGCCAAAGAACTGTTCGGCGCCGATTACGCCAACGTTCAGCCACACGCCGGTTCCCAAGCCAACAGCGCCGTTTACCTGGCCCTGCTGTCGGCTGGCGACACCATCCTGGGCATGAGCCTGGCCCACGGTGGTCACCTGACCCACGGTGCCAGCGTTTCGTCCTCCGGCAAGCTGTACAACGCCATCCAGTACGGCATCGACGCCAACGGCCTGATCGATTACGACGAAGTCGAGCGTCTGGCAGTTGAGCACAAGCCGAAAATGATCGTGGCCGGTTTCTCTGCCTACTCGCAGATTCTGGACTTCCCTCGCTTCCGCGCAATTGCCGACAAAGTGGGCGCTTACCTGTTCGTCGACATGGCTCACGTGGCCGGTCTGGTCGCCGCTGGCGTCTACCCGAACCCGGTGCCATTCGCTGACGTCGTGACCACCACCACGCACAAGACCCTGCGCGGTCCACGTGGCGGCCTGATCCTGGCTCGCGCCAACGCCGACATCGAGAAGAAGCTGAACTCCGCCGTATTCCCGGGCGCCCAGGGTGGCCCGCTGGAGCACGTGATCGCCGCCAAAGCGATCTGCTTCAAGGAAGCGCTGCAGCCTGAGTTCAAGGCCTACCAGCAACAAGTGGTGAAAAACGCCAAGGCCATGGCCGGCGTGTTCATCGAGCGCGGTTTCGACGTGGTCTCCGGTGGTACTGAAAACCACCTGTTCCTGCTGTCGCTGATCAAGCAGGAAATCTCCGGTAAAGACGCCGACGCCGCTCTGGGCAAAGCGTTCATCACCGTGAACAAGAACTCCGTACCTAACGACCCACGCTCCCCGTTCGTCACCTCCGGCCTGCGCTTCGGCACTCCGGCTGTAACCACTCGCGGCTTCAAGGAAGCAGAGTGCAAGGAACTGGCCGGCTGGATCTGCGACATCCTGGCAGACCTGAATAACGAAGCGGTGATCGACGCCGTTCGTGAGAAGGTCAAGGCTATCTGCAAGAAGCTGCCGGTGTACGGCGCTTAATCAGCCCGCTAAACCACAGCAATAAAAAAACCGGTCAGCGATGGCCGGTTTTTTTTCGTCTGCACGCTATGAGCCCTACTCCGCCGCCACTCGCGCAAACCCCTCGCGAATCTTCTCTTCCGGCARATCATCGGCAATAAATACGATCACGCTTTCACGCGACTCATCGTCCGCCCAATCCGTGTCCCAGTCGAATCCGTACAATTTCAGGACACCCTGAAACACCATCCGTCGCGGCTCGCCGGCAATGTTCAACACGCCTTTATAACGCAGCAATTGCTTGCCATGGTCTTCCAACAGTTCGTTCATGAACTCACTGAGTTTGTCGATATCCAGCGGCTTGTCGGTGCGCAGCACCAGACTGGAAATGCGGTCGATGGACGGTGCCGTGCTGACCGGGCGCAAACTCACGCCACCGCCGAGGTCGGCATTCAGGTTAAAACCACGCACGTCGAGCAATTCGGCCAAATCGATCTTGCCATGATCCACAACGCGGATCGGTGCGCGTCGGTTGATGCGGGTCAGGCGCTCACTTAATGCGGCGAATGTCGCTTCGTCCACCAGATCGCGCTTGCTCACCAGTAGGCGGTCGGCGAAACCGATTTGCGCCTGGGCGATGGTTTGGGTCAGGTGAGTGTCGGCGTGCGCCGCGTCCACCAGGGTGATGATGCCATCGAGGATGTAGCGCTCGCGCAGTTCTTCGTCGATGAAGAAGGTTTGCGCCACCGGAGCCGGATCGGCCAGGCCGGTGCATTCGATCACCAGACGGTCGAAGGCGATGTCGCCACGGTCCAGGCGTTCGAGCAACAGATAAAGCGCTTTGGTCAGATCGGTGTGGATGGTGCAGCAGACACAGCCGTTGGACAGCGTCATGACTTGTACCGGCTCGTCACCCAGCAGTTGGGTATCGATACCGGCATCACTGAATTCGTTTTCGATCACGGCGATTTTCAGCCCGTGCTCGGCTTTCAGCAGGTGGCGCAACAGCGTGGTCTTGCCAGCGCCGAGGAAGCCGCTGAGGATTGTTACCGGGATAGGGGGTAGCAAAAGAAAGTCTCCCATGCACTGAAAAAACTGTAGGAGCCTGGCTTGCCAGCGATGGCGTCTTCGAGATCGCTATCGCYGGCAAGCCAGGCTCCTACAAGTTTGTGTTACCTAAGCCTCGTGCTTCAACAGCACTTTGGCCCACCCTTGCCACCGTAACGAGCTTCCTGGCGTTCGCGAAAGAACATTTCGTAGCTCATCACCGGTTTGTCCGGGTGTTTGGTTTGCATATGCTCGACGTAGTTGTCGTAGTCGGGCATGCCGACCATCAAGCGCGCGGCCTGACCGAGGTATTTACCGAGGCGACTCAGGTCATTGAACATGTTTGCAATCCTCGATTACGCGTCCGGCAGGGCTTGGAATGGCGATTCTTTATCCGTACGCTCTTTTTTACCCCAGGAGGCAATGCCGACCTTGAGGGCAAAGAACAGAATGCTGAACACCACGAACAAGAACAGCACCGTCAGCGTTGCGTTGGTGTAGGCATTGAAGATCACGTGCTGCATCTGCGTGATGTCCTTGGCCGGGGCGATGATCTGACCATTGGCCAGCGCATCGCTGTATTTCTTGGCCAGCGACAGGAAGCCGATCGCCGGGTTGGCGTCGAACAGCTTGATGAAGCCTGCGGTGGTGGTGCAGATCAGCAGCCAGACCGCGGGCACCAACGTCACCCAGATGTAGCGTTGGCGTTTCATTTTGATCAGCACAACAGTGCCGAGCATCAGCGCGATACCGGCCAGCATCTGGTTGGAGATGCCGAACAGCGGCCACAAGGTGTTGATGCCACCTAATGGATCAATCACGCCCTGGTAGAGCAACCATCCCCACATGGTCACGCAACCGGCAGTGGCGATCAGGTTGGCGGTCCAGGATTCAGTACGTTTGAGTGCAGGCACGAAGGAACCGAGCAAATCCTGGAGCATGAAACGACCGGCACGGGTGCCGGCGTCGACAGCGGTCAGGATGAACAGTGCTTCGAACAGGATCGCGAAGTGATACCAGAACGCCATGGTGTTTTCACCCGGCAGGACACTGTGCAGGATCTGCGCAATACCGACCGCGAGGGTCGGCGCACCACCGGCACGGGCCAGGATGGTGGTTTCGCCGATGTCATGGGCCACCGCTTGCAGGGCTTCCGGGGTTATTGCAAACCCCCAGTTGCTGACCGCTTGCGCCACCGCCACCACATCGCCGCCGACCACGGCTGGCGGGCTGTTCATCGCGAAGTACACGCCTGGCTCGATCACCGAGGCGGCAACTATGGCCATGATGGCTACGAACGATTCCATCAGCATGCCGCCGTAACCGATGTAACGGGCGTTGGTTTCGTTATCCAGCAGCTTCGGCGTGGTGCCGGAGGAGATCAGCGCGTGGAAACCCGAGACCGCGCCACAGGCGATGGTGATGAACAGGAACGGGAACAGGCCGCCCTTCCACACCGGCCCGGTGCCGTCGATGAACTGGGTCAGCGCCGGCATTTTCAGCTCGGGCATGGTCACCAGAATACCGATCGCCAAGGCGACGATGGTGCCGATTTTCAGGAAGGTCGACAGGTAGTCACGCGGGGCCAGAATCAGCCACACCGGCAACACTGCCGCAACAAAACCGTAGCCAATCAACATCCAGGTAATCTCAATCCCGGTGAAGCTGAACGCCTTGGCCCAGACCGGGTCAGCAGCAATCTGCCCACCGAGCCAGATCGAGCCGAGCAGCAACAGCACACCGACCACGGAGATTTCACCAATGCGGCCCGGGCGGATGTAGCGCATGTAGATGCCCATGAACATCGCAATCGGGATGGTCGCCATGACCGTGAAAATACCCCATGGGCTCTCCGCCAGGGCCTTGACTACGATCAGCGCCAGCACCGCGAGGATGATGACCATGATCAGGAAGCAGCCAAACAGTGCGATGGTGCCGGGGATGCGGCCCATTTCTTCACGGACCATGTCGCCCAGAGACCGGCCATTACGGCGGGTCGACATGAACAACACCATGAAGTCCTGAACAGAACCGGCCAGCACCACGCCCGCGATTATCCACAGCGTACCGGGCAGGTAACCCATCTGCGCCGCCAATACCGGACCGACCAGAGGCCCTGCACCGGCGATGGCCGCGAAGTGGTGACCGAAGAGGATGTGTTTATTGGTCGGAACGTAGTCCAGACCGTCATTATTGAGTACGGCGGGGGTGGCCCGTCGCGGGTCGAGTTGCATCACACTGTTAGCGATAAACAGACTGTAGTAGCGATAAGCAACCAGATAAATGGCCACCGCAGCAACCACAATCCACAAAGCGTTGATCGCCTCCCCTCGGCGCAATGCCACTACACCCAAGGCGCACGCACCGACGATTGCCAGCAGAAGCCAGGGTAAGTGGCGTAGCGGGCTATTATTATTTTTCATTTTATGATTCCAGCCAGAGTGGACAAGAAAGACAGCCACCCCGAGTTTAGCTCTCCTGACAGCAAAGGCCATACCCCAACATTGCTCTAGACGCCTGTCTGTGCTGGCAGGCCTTGAGAATGCGGGTCTATAGTCAGCGCACCTTTTCGAGGATTGCGCCATGAGCGAACACGCAGCCGACCGCCGCCGCTTCAAACGTATCGCGTTCGATGCCAAGACCGAGCTGAGTCAGGGGGAATACATCTGGCCGGTGAAGTTGATCGACCTCTCGCTCAAGGGGCTGCTGATCGAGAAGCCCGAGCCGTGGCAAGGTAATCGAGAGTGGCATTTTCTCGTCGATATTCACCTCACCGACGAGGTTGCCATCAAAATGGATGTGCAACTGACCCACGATGATCATGGCCAACTCGGCTTCGTCTGCAAGCACATCAGCCTGGAGTCCATCGAGCGCCTGCGGCGGTTGATTGAACTCAACCTGGGGGATCCTGAGGAACTGGAGCGCGAGTTGGGCGCCCTTATCGAAGATTGAAACCACCACAAAACCAATGTGGGAGCGAGCCTGCTCGCGATAGCGGAGTGTCAGTCGACATATTTTTCACTGACCCACCGTCATCGCGAGCAGGCTCGCTCCTACAGGGATTGTGGTTTATTCGAACAAGGCGTCGAGTGCCTGCTCCAGACGCGTCACCGCAATAATCTGCAACCCCGGCGGGGCCTCTTTCGGCGCATTGCCCTTTGGCACGATGGCGCGCTTGAAGCCATGCTTGGCGGCTTCTTTAAGGCGCTCTTGGCCGCTTGGCACCGGGCGCACTTCGCCGGACAGACCGACTTCGCCAAACACCAACAGATCATGCGGCAGCGGACGGTTGCGCAAACTGGACATCACAGCCGCCATCAGCGCCAGGTCAGATGCGGTTTCCAGGACCTTCACACCGCCGACCACGTTGAGGAACACGTCCTGATCGTGGGTCGGAATGCCGCCGTGACGGTGCAAGACCGCCAGCAACATCGCCAGGCGGTTCTGATCCAGCCCCAGCGTGACCCGCCGCGGGTTGGCCAAATGGCTGTCGTCCACCAGTGCCTGGACTTCCACCAGCATGGGTCGTGTCCCTTCCCACGTCGCCATGACCACACTGCCCGGGACTTCTTCCTGAGCGCGGGTGAGAAAAATCGCCGAAGGGTTGGAGACTTCTTTCAAGCCCTTGTCCGTCATGCCGAACACACCCAATTCGTTGACCGCTCCGAAACGGTTTTTTACCGCGCGCAACAAACGCAAACGCCCATCGGATTCGCCTTCGAAATACAGAACGGTGTCGACCATGTGCTCCAGCACGCGAGGACCGGCCAGTGCGCCTTCTTTGGTCACGTGGCCCACCAGGAAAATCGCCGTGCCGCTCTGCTTGGCATAACGCACCAGCAAGGCCGCACTCTCGCGAACCTGGGAGACGCCACCCGGCGCCGATTGCAGTTGTTCGGTGAAGATCGTCTGGATCGAATCGATCACCATGACTTTGGGCTTTTCCAGCCGGGCCGTGGCAATGATGGTTTCGATGCAGGTTTCGGTCATCACCCGCAGTTGATCCTGCGGCAAACCCAGCCGGCGGGCGCGCATGGCCACTTGCTGCTGCGACTCTTCGCCGGTGACGTACAGCGCTGGCATGCTCTTGGCGAGGTTGCACAAGGTTTGCAACAGGATGGTCGACTTACCGATACCCGGGTCACCGCCGATCAGCACCACCGAACCGTCGACCAAGCCACCGCCCAGCACCCGATCGAGTTCGCTGGAGGCCGTGGAAAAGCGCGGGATTTCTTCGACGCTGACTTCGGCCAGGGTCTTGATCTGGGCTTGTTGGCCGGTCCAGCCGGTGCGTCCGCTCGGGGCGGCGGCGCCACCGCTTTCCACCATGGTTTCGGTCAGCGTGTTCCAGGCTCCGCACTCGCCGCACTGGCCGGCCCACTTGGGGAAGGTTGAGCCACACTCGGTGCAGCCGTACATGCGTTTGGCCTTGGCCATCTGAACTCCCGGCAAAAACCGCGATGATAGCTCAGCTGACGCCGATCAGCGCGGCGCTGCGGTGCGGATTTCACCGCTGGCCAGACGCGTGGCGCTGTTGCCCAATGGATCTTCGGTGTCCAGGTCCGCCCCTTTGGCCTTGAGTGCGTCGAGCAACTCGACACGCTGGAACAGTCCGGCGTACATCGCGGCAGTCTGCCCTGCGCCGTTGCGTTGGTCAGGACTGCAATGGGTCGCCAACAAGGTGCGGGCGATCTGGACTTCACCTTTGAAAATCGCCCCCATCAACGCCGTGTTGCCGCGCTGGTCCTGAGCGCAGGCGTCCGCCCCGGCAGCGAGCAATCGCTCTACTGCGGCGTCCTGACCGTGGTAGGCCGACAGAATCAGCRCGGTGTAACCCTTGCTGTCGCGAGTCTCGAGCGAGTAGCCGGCTTCAATAAAGGTTTCGAGCATGGGTACATCGCCACGGCGGGCGGCGTCGAAGTAGTAATCCTGTAACTGAACCGTCAGGGCTGCAGGGTCTTCAGTTGTGGCGCAAAACGCACCCGGCGACAAAGCCGCCAGCAATAGAAAAAGATAAATACGCATGACAAGCTCCTTGTCTTGACGGGACCTCACCCCGAGGCCCCGTTTTTCAGGCAAACGCGGTCAGTCAACCAGGTTGGCCGCCAGCGCCTTGACCCGGCTCAGATCACCCTTGGCCGCCTCGGTTACGCCAGCCCCGTATTCCGGGTCGGCTTTATAAAGGAAGGACAGGATGATGTGCTTGCTCTCGTCATCGGATGTTGCGAGCGAACCGCCGAAACTTTCGATCAGGTCCTTTCGCTCCTTTTTGCTGAAGGAACGATACAGATCACCGGCCTGCTTGAAGTTCTGCTCCCGCAGGATCTTCGCCTGCTGGGTGCTGCCCGACAGCGCCGATTGGCTGTAACGCGCGGCTTGAGACTCCTCACGGGGCATCAAACGGCTTGGCTGATAATTCACGCCCGTGCTGCTCTGGCCAACGTTCATCGCTCCATCCTGATTACCGTTATTCACGGCAACTTTTGGAGCGTTTATCGGTAACTGCAAGGCATTGGCACCCAGGCGATAAAGTTGGGTATCGGCATAGGAGAACACTCGCCCCTGCAATAAGCGATCTTCCGAAGGTTCGATGCCGGGAACTAGATTGGCTGGAGCCATGGCAACTTGTTCGGTTTCCTGGAACACATTCGCAGGATTACGATTCAAAACCATTTGTCCAACTTTTCGTTCAGGAACTCCGGGCCAAATCTTGGTTGCGTCCAATGGATCGAAATCAAACTTGTACAAGTCTTGAGATTTTAGAACCTGAACGTACAAGTCCCACTTTGGAAAGTCACCCTTGTCAATATGTGCTACCAAGTCATTGGTCATATGACTGTAGTCTTGACCTTGCACTTTTGTGACCGATTTCGGATCGAGATTATTGATACCCTGCAAACTCCTCCAATGAAACTTTACATAATGCACATCGCCACTGGCGTTAACTAATTTGTAGGCGTGCACCCCATTGCCGTCCATCTCCCGATAGCTGGCAGGCGTGCCGGCGTTGGAATACAACTCGGTCAAGGTGCGGGTGGCTTCCGGAATATGGGAGAAAAAGTCGAAACGCCGCGAATCATCGTCAAGGTTGGTGCGCGGGTCTGGTTTAAACGCATGGACCATGTCCGGGAATTTGATCGCGTCACGGATGAAGAAGGTCGGGAAGTTGTTACCCACCAGGTCCCAGTTGCCGTCGGCTGTGTAGAACTTGGTAGCGAAACCGCGAGGGTCGCGCAGGGTTTCCGGCGAATGGTTGCCGTGAACTACGGCGGAGAATCGCACGAATACGGGCGTGCTCTGGCCGCCAGCGAACACCTTCGCCTTGGTGAGGTCGCTGAGATCATTGGTCACGGTGAAGGCGCCATGGGCACCGGTGCCACGAGCATGCACCACACGTTCAGGAATGCGTTCACGGTCAAAGCGCTGCAGTTTCTGGATCAGTTGCACGTCCTGCAACAGCACCGGGCCGTTGGCGCCAGCGGTTTGTGAGTTCTGGTTGTCGCCCACGGCAGCGCCGTTATCACGGGTCAGATTGGCAGCGTGGACGGAGAAGGACAGCAGGCTGGCGGTCAAAACGCCAAGGGTATGCCGATGGGGAAAAGCCCCTATTCCAATGGTCGAAGTCATTTCAGGTTCCTCTGTTTTCAAGACGCACTCCCAGTGCGCTGACCCGAGGCTAGTGGCTAAGGCGGTAAAATTTAAATAGAAATAACGAAACGTGATGATTCAGAAATTTTTATCGAAAATCAGTCAGCTAGAGCGTATTTCGCGCGCGATTGCTGGCACTTTGCAAACTAATTGCCGGCAGGCAGATCGATAACCTCGATCAATGTAATAAGGTGTTTCGAGCAAGAGCCGTTTTGCTGCTTTACACTGCGTTCACCAACCTCATCTGTAACAAGGAAATAACCTATGGGCGTGATAAGTGAGTTCAAGGCCTTCGCGGTCAAAGGTAATGTGATCGACATGGCAGTCGGTATCATCGTCGGCGCAGCCTTCGGCAAGATCGTTACGTCGTTTGTCGGCGACGTCGTCATGCCACCCATTGGCTTGCTGATCGGCGGGGTGGACTTCAGTGACCTGGCCATTACGCTCAAGGCAGCCGAAGGCAATGCTCCGGCCGTGGTGTTGGCCTACGGCAAATTCATCCAGAGCATGATTGACTTCGTCATTGTCGCTTTGGCGATTTTCATGGGGATCAAAGCGATCAACCAACTGAAGCGTGAAGAGGCGGCAGCCCCAACACTGCCACCGGTTCCGAGCAAGGAAGAAGAGTTGTTGAGCGAGATCCGTGATTTGCTCAAGGCCCAGAACAATCGGCCCTGAACGATGGTTACAACTAGAAACGGCGCCCGTGAGGCGCCGTTTTTTTACCAAAAGTTTTCCACAGCCACTTGGCCTGGCCGTCGGCTGAGGCTCAGGTGCATGTCACGCTGTTTGAGCAGCTTGCGCGTGTCATCGATCATCTGCGGGTTACCGCACAGCATGACCCGCGAGTGCTCAGGTGTCAGCGCCACGCCTGCAGCCCGCTCCAGCTCGCCATTTTCGATCAGCGCAGTGATCCGCCCGCTCAGGGCGCCGGGGTGTTGTTCGCGAGTGACGGTAGCGATGAACTGCAACTTGTGGGCGTTTTCGGCCAGATAATCGCGCTGCCCCAACTCGGCTATCAGCGCCTGATACGCCAGCTCCCGAGCTTCGCGCACGCTGTAGACGAGGATGATGCGCTCGAATTTCTCCCATACCTCGAAGTCCTGCAGGATCGACAGAAACGGGGCAATGCCGGTGCCTGTGGATAACAACCAGAGGTCACGCCCATCGATGAAGCGATCGAGCGTCAAATAGCCAAAGGCCTGGCGGTCGACCAGCAATGTATCGCCGACCTCCAGTCGGCTCAGCTCGCTGGTGAACTCTCCACCTGGCACCACAATGGAGAAGAATTCGAGAAAATCGTCAAAGGGCGACGACACCATTGAATAGGCACGCCAAACCGTACTGCCATCGGCCTTGGTTACACCTAGCCGGGCGAACTGCCCTGCCCTGAAACKAAAACCCGGATCCCGGGTTGCCCGCAGGGTAAACAGGTTCGGGGTCAACGGCTGGACGTCGAGCAAGGTTTGGCGAGTAAACTTATCGGCACTGGCGGTCATGGGTCGCTCCATTGAACTGACCGCACCAGTGTCGCGCAAAGCAGACGATCTAAACACTGGTGATTTGTAGTGTCTTTGAAAATGAGCTCTCCTGTTATTGATTTAGCCTGACTTTATATTGCTAATGGCATACAGCAATTCGTACAAAAAACGACATCATTGAATGATGTATGCCATGTGACTTAGTTGTACTGGCTGTACAACCTCTAAGAACCAAACATTCAGCTCAGAAAATTTTCAAGAACAAAATAATTGCAGCATGTGTGTAAGATTACTCCTACACTCGGCACGTTCTGGATCGCGGATCCAATATGCACCCCCAAGATATCCGCATGGAGCTACTGCAATGGAAATGTGGAAGGAATCACAGTTAAGACAGATATCCGATGCCAAGGAAATTAAATCTGCGTATGAAATATCACTCGATCTCGTTCAGAGTCTTGGCTTCACTTTCTGTGCTTTTTCAATTACATCCCCCATCGAAGCGCATCATCGCGACAATGTGTGTTTTAWCAACTACCCGCTCGATTGGAATTCGAAATATGAACACGACCATTTCCGTGACGTAGATCCAATACTGGCTCATTGCAATCATTCAGAGATGCCGATCCTTTGGGAAGATGAAGTCTTCTCAAAGGCACCCCAGCTGAGGCAGGCGCAAAAAACATCAGGCTTGCAATATGGCTGGTCACAATCGTTTCATGACTGCAACGGTCTTCGCAGCATGTTTAGCCTGGCCAGAAACAACAGCCCGATCAAAGCCTATGAACTGTATGAAAATCTGGGCTACGCCATGTTCATCAACCACCAGTTGCATGAGCTCGTGGCTAAAAAACTGCGTCATCGCCTGTCGTCCGCATGCACACCTCATTTGTCGAAACGTGAAATCGAAATTCTGAAACTGTCCGCCGACGGCAAGACGGCTTATGAATGCTCTAGAATACTCAGCATCAGTGAACGCACCATCAATTTCCACGTACACAGTTTTATTCTGAAATTTGGCGTGAACAACAAGATTGCAGCGGTGATAAAGGCGGTGAGGATGGGTGCCATCTGAATCCGCACCAATCCAGGAAAACCTGCGAGTAATCCAGCCGAAAAAAACGTACCATTTGCGGTCCCCTGAGTGCTGCCGTGTACATCTTCACGACGCAGTGCACTCAGACGGCCCCGCCCGCTACAACGCTTCCGGCAGCGGGACACTACACTCGTTGATTACCCAGAGCCCCGCCTCATGCCCCTGCTCGAAACGCCCTTCGCCCAACTCGATCTGATCCGTCAGCCAGAACAGCAGAACGAACCGCTGCAAGCTTTCGATGCGGCCGACGAATACCTGCTCAACCATCTCGCCGAACAACACCCGTCGGCCGAGGCTCGGGTACTGGTGCTGAACGACAGTTTTGGCGCGTTGGCCGCCAGCCTCGCGGGCAAAGTCCGGGTGATCAGCAGTGGCGACTCGTTTCTGGCATTTCAGGGACTGGAGAAAAATCTGATCCGTAACAACCAGGCGTTTGACGCGGTGCCGAGAGTGCCAGCCAGCGAATCACTCAGCGGCCCGTTTGACCGGGTTTTGATCCGGGTGCCGAAAACCCTGGCGTTGCTGGAAGAACAGCTGATTCGCCTGCAAGGCCAGTTGGCGCCGGGCGCTCAAGTGATTGCTGCGGCGATGATCAAGCATCTGCCACGTGCTGCCGGTGATCTGCTTGAACGCTACATCGGCCCGGTGCAAGCCTCCCTGGCGGTGAAAAAGGCCCGGCTATTGATCGCCACGCCTGAAGCAAAAGCCCCGGTCGCATCACCCTACCCTTCGCGCTATCAACTCGACGAACCGGCCATTGAACTGTTGAACCACGCCAATGTGTTTTGCCGTGAAGGACTGGACATCGGCACCCGGGCCTTTCTGCCACACCTGCCAAAGAACCTCGGCACTGCGCGAGTCGCGGACCTCGGTTGCGGTAATGGCGTGCTGGCCATCGCCAGTGCCCTGCAAAACCCGCAAGCGCAGTACACGCTGGTGGACGAGTCGTTCATGGCCGTGCAATCAGCCAGCGAAAACTGGCGCGCGGCGTTGGGTGACAGAGAAGTCATGGTGCGGGCCGGTGATGGCCTCGCGGGACAGGAACCTCAATCCCTGGACGTGGTGTTGTGCAATCSGCCGTTCCATCAGCAACAAGTCGTCGGCGACTTCCTCGCCTGGCGCATGTTCCAGCAGGCCCGAGAGGCGCTGGTGGTGGGCGGTGCGCTGTATATCGTCGGCAACCGTCACCTGGGTTACCACAGCAAGCTTGCCCGACTGTACCGTGGTGTCGAGCAAGTGGCCGCTACGCCAAAATTCGTGATTCTCAAAGCCCGCAAATAGGCACTGAAAAAAACCCTCCGCACAGGAGGGTTGTAAATCCGAGCCCCAAGGCAACGGGATGGGATCTTCAGTGCGTGGTCAGACCTGCGGCATTCATGAACATGCGCATCAGGCTGGCCACGATAAACAGGGCGACAACGCTACCGCCCCAGATCAGGACCAGCCAGCCGAGCCGCTGCCACAGCGGTTTTTTTTCGGCTTCTTCAATGTCGTGCAGGGAATGTTTGCCGTTCATTGCATCGATCCTCAGTAGATCGATGGCGCCACTGAGGGCGCCATCGTCGGAACGCCGCCCGGAGCAGGCTCGCTCCCACAGTGCTAGTGATAACCGTCTTCGTGGGTCACCTTGCCGCGGAACACGTAGTAGCTCCAGAAGGTGTAACCCAGGATGAACGGGATGATGAACAACGTGCCGACCAGCATGAAACCCTGGCTTTGCGGCGGTGAAGCAGCGTCCCAGATCGAGATGGACGGAGGCACGATGTTCGGCCACAGGCTGATGCCCAAACCGCTGTAGCCGAGGAAGATCAGCATCAACGTCAGCAGGAACGGCATGTAGTGCGCATGGCGGGCGACAGCGCGGATCAAACCGTACATCGTCGCCAGCACCAGAATCGGTACGGGCATGAACCAGAACAGATTGGGCAGCGTAAACCATCGGGCGGAAATTTCGGGGTGAGTCAATGGTGTCCAGATGCTGACGATACCGATCAACGCCAACACCACGAAGGCGAGCGGCCGCGCCAGGCCGAACATTTTCTTTTGCAACTCGCCTTCGGTCTTCATGATCAGCCAGGTGCAACCAAGCAGCGCATAAGCCATTACCAGTGCCACGCCGCAAAACAGGGTGAACGGTGTCAGCCAGTCCAGTGAACCACCGGCGAACTGACGATTGACCACCGGCAACCCATCAATAAAGGCCCCCAATGCCACGCCCTGGAAGAAGGTTGCGGTGACGGAGCCGCCGATAAAGGCCATATCCCAGAGGTGACGCTTGTCGTCCTTGGCCTTGAAGCGAAACTCGAACGCCACGCCACGGAAGATCAGCCCGATCAGCATCAGGATCAGCGGCAGGTACAGCGCCGAGAGCACCACTGAATAGGCAAGCGGGAACGCGCCAAACAACGCAGCGCCGCCCAGTACCAGCCAGGTTTCGTTACCGTCCCACACTGGTGCAACGGTGTTCATCATCACGTCACGGTCGGTCTTGCCCGGGATGAACGGGAAGAGAATTCCGATCCCCAGGTCGAAACCGTCCATGACCACGTACATCATGATGCCGAAGATGATGATCACGGCCCAGATCAGCGGAAGATCAATACCCATGGCTCAAATCTCCTTGGTCAGGCTGGGGCTGTGGTCACTGGCGCCATCATCGTCTGCGGCAGACAGCGGACGGGCCGGCGTACGCTTCTTGCCGGGACCGCCGTCATTGGTTTCCTTGCCTTCGTCGACTTCCGGCCCTTTGCGCACCAGGCGCATCATGTAGCCCAGACCGGTTCCGAACAGCGCGAAATAGACCACGACGAACAGAACCAGCGTGATGCTCATCTGCATGAAAGTATGGTTGGAGGACGCGTCCGCCGTGCGCATCAGGCCGTAGACCACCCACGGCTGACGGCCGACTTCGGTGGTAAACCAACCCGCGAGGATCGCGATCAGGCCAGACGGCCCCATCCACAACGCCAGGTAAAGGAACGGCCGCGAGGTGTACAGCCGGTCACGCTTGCGCAGCAACAGGCTGCACAAACCGGTGAAGATCATCAGCATGCCCATGCCGACCATGATCCGGAACGTCCAGAACACAATGGTCGAATTGGGCCGGTCTTCAGGCGGGAACTCCTTGAGCGCTGGCACCTGTTTTTCCAGCGAGTGGGTGAGAATCAGGCTGCCGAGATACGGAATCTCGACGGCGAATTTGGTTTTCTCTTCTTTCATGTCCGGCCAGCCGAACAGGATCAGCGGGGTCGGTTCATCCCCGATGTTTTCCCAGTGTCCTTCAATCGCAGCAATTTTCGCCGGCTGATACTTGAGGGTATTGAGGCCGTGGGAGTCACCGATGACGGCTTGAATCGGCGCCACGATCAAGGCCATCCACATGGCCATCGACAGCATCGTGCGAATGGCCGGGTTGTCCTTGCCGCGCAGCAAGTGCCAGGCCGCCGAGGAACCGACGAAGAATGCGGTGGCCAGGAACGCCGCCGTTGCCATGTGCAGAAGGCGGTAGGGGAACGAAGGGTTGAAGATCACGGCCAACCAGTCGGTGGGAATCACCTGACCATTAACGATTTCGAAACCCTGCGGTGTTTGCATCCAGCTGTTGGAGGCCAAAATCCAGAAGGTCGAGATCAGCGTGCCGATGGCCACCATGACCGTGGCGAAGAAATGCAAATTGCGCCCGACCTTGTTCCAGCCAAACAGCATGACGCCCAGGAAGCCGGCTTCGAGGAAGAAGGCTGTGAGTACCTCGTACGTCAGCAATGGCCCGGTCACCGAACCGGCGAAGTCCGAAAAGCGGCTCCAGTTGGTGCCGAACTGATAAGCCATCACCAGCCCGGAAACCACGCCCATGCCGAAGTTGACGGCAAAGATCTTCGACCAGAAGTGATACAGGTCGCGGTACGTGTCGTTATGGGTTTTCAGCCACAAGCCTTCGAGCACCGCCAGGTAGCTCGCCAGGCCAATGGTGATGGCCGGAAACAGGATGTGAAACGAAATTGTAAACGCGAACTGAATTCGGGCGAGATCAAGTGCCTCTAAACCGAACATAAGTCTTCCTCTGTCAGGTAATACGGCTGCTGGCTGGAAGCCTGCACCCAAGGGCCCCCACGGGTATGGAGTGCGGCGAATTCAAATTCGTTCTTTTTTAAAAGCCTCACCACGCACGGAGCCTGGCCGGATGGCCGTCGGATCAATTCCATTTGGGGTTTTGATCTGGATCAATCAACGTTGAAAGAGTAGTCCCATTTCTGGCCATGAACCGCGTGGTCTTTTGCCGCGTGACAAGTTGCCCCATGACCGCAGACATGCGCTGCAATGCTTTCCCTGTGGGAGCGAGCCTGCTCGCGATTCGGTGGGTCAGGCACATGGGTATCGATTGATACACCGCCATTGCGAACAAGCCCGCTCCCACAGGGAGATTTGAGTGTTTTTCGGGATCGGTATCTAGCTAACTAAATTTCTGGCAGCTGCAACTTCTGGTTACAGGTTGGTGATAATCTCGGCCTCCCCTCGATCAAGATTTGCCTCCAGATGCCCAGCCAAGAGCCCTTGCTGTTACGTCACCACCGTCCGTTTCTCGCGTTTTGGCTGGCCCGGGTGTTTACCGCCAGTGGATTTCAGATGCTCACGGTGGCCATTGGCTGGAACCTCTACCAGTTGACCGGCAATGTGCTCGATCTGGGTCTGGTCGGCTTGGTGGAATTTGCGCCGCGTGTGCTGTTCATGCTGCACACCGGGCACGTTGCGGACCGCTATGACCGGCGCAAAGTCGCGGCGATCTGCCAGTCGCTGCAAGCACTGATCGCCCTGTCGCTGGCCATCGGCAGCGCCACCGATCAGGTCACCCGGGAAATGATCTTCATCCTCGCGTTCCTGCTCGGTGCCGCGCGCTCCTTCGAAATGCCCACCACACAAGCCCTGTTGCCGAGCATCGTGCCCAGTGCGCTGTTTCCTCGCGCGGTGGCCGCCGCACAATCGGCGCAACAATCCGCCACCATCGTCGCCCCGGCGCTCGGTGGTTTGCTCTACGCCTTCGGCAGCGTCTGGGTGTATGGCCCGACGGTGATCCTCTACATCATTGCCTGCACATTGATGCTCAACCTGCCGGCCCGACAAACACCGCTGAACAAGGGCAAGGCGACGCTGGACTCGCTGCTGGCGGGCATCCGCTTCATTCGCAGTCGCCCGGACATTCTCGGGGCGATCTCTCTGGACCTGTTTGCGGTCTTGCTCGGTGGCGCGACGGCGCTGCTGCCGGTGTTTGCCAAGGACATCCTGCTCACAGGTCCATGGGGTCTGGGCCTGCTGCGATCCGCGCCGGCAGTTGGAGCGTTGTTGATGTCGTTGTTCCTGGCGCGATATGCGGTTGAGCGCAACGTCGGACGGGTGATGTTCACGGCGGTCGGTGTATTCGGCGTGGCCACTATCGCCTTCGGCCTCTCGACCTCGTTCTGGTTCTCTCTTGCGGTGCTGGTAGTGCTGGGCGCGGCAGACATGATCAGCATGGTGATCCGCGCCTCGTTCGTACAACTGGAAACCCCGGACGAAATGCGTGGCCGGGTCAGCGCCGTCAACGGTCTGTTCATCGGCGCTTCGAACCAGTTGGGCGAGTTCGAATCCGGGCTGACCGCCCACTGGTTCGGCACCGTGCCAGCGGTGGTCATGGGTGGGATCGGCACACTGGTGGTGACCGGGGTCTGGGTGAAACTGTTCCCAAGCCTGGCCAACCGCGATCGCATGCATGTGCCGGTGGAAGAAGTGAAGGTCTGACCCGCTTTAAACCAACAACTCCCCCGCCACCGCCGCACGCGTGGCTTTGCCGCAGAGCTGTTCCACCAGCGTCAGAGCGAATGCCAAGGCGGCCCCGGAACCCTGGGCGGTCACGCAGTTGCCGTCGACCACCACCGGTTGGTCGACGAAATTGCAGCCCAACAGCTGATGACTGGCCGAGGGCAGACACGTCATGCGCCGCTGACGCAATACACCGAACTGTTGCAGCGCGACCGCCGGGGCTTCGGCGATGCCCGCGAACAAGCGTCCGGCGGCGACCTGATCCTTGATCAGTTGTTGCAGGGGCTGATGGGCCGCCAGGTGTTGCGCACCGACGGCGCCGCCGGGCAAGGCGATAAGGTCGAACGGCTGGGCCAACAGATCCACCAGCATGGCATCGGCCGTCAGCCGGGTGCCACGGGCGCAGGTAAGCATGCGCCGCCCCTCGATGCTGGCCACCACCACTTCAACGTTGGCGCGGCGCAGTACATCGACCAGGGTCACTGTTTGCAGGTCATCGATGCCCTCGGCGAGGGTAATCAAAGCTCTAAAGGTCATGGGTGCAGTCCACAAGATGATCTTTAAAGCTTAGTCAGCTTTCCTGACGCTTGTGCGAGTGCAGCCGTTACTTGATGTAAAGCCGCGTCGACATTGTGTTGCCCGGTGCGTTGATCGAGGTATTGCTGAAGGTAAAGATGCCGCTCTGCTTGCCGGCCAGGTCAAGGACGTACAGATAACCGACGGTTTTTCTCCCAGCGGTGCACTCGGTCAGATTACCGGTATCAAAAGCACAGACTGGCGTGCGAGTGCCGTTCAGTTCAAAACCGTCCAGCGCGACAAACGCCTCGCGGCCGTAGCCGACTTCCAGCACATAAACCTTGATACTCGGGCCGCTGTGGTCGCAGCGCGTCTGATCCTGCCCCGCGGCAATGTTTTCAAAACCACATCCTGGCGACTCGACCTTGAGCACTTTCAATTGGCTCAACGGTGGCGCTATCGCGGCAGAGGCGTTTTGCGCCCCCAGCAACAAGGCAAACACGACGCCAATCACGGTAATCACAGGCTTTTCCATGCAATACATAGCTCCCCCCAAAATCAGCGCGCAGTATGGCTCATACATTCACGGCGCCGGGCGCGYCACGGGGAGCAGACATGCTGGAAAGGCTGTTTCAACTCAGAGCACACAACACCAACGTGCGGACCGAGATTCTGGCGGGCGTCACGACTTTCTTGGCCATGGCCTACATTCTGTTCGTCAACCCGAGCATCATCGGCGAGACCGGCATGGACAAGGGCGCGGTGTTCGTCGCCACCTGTCTGGCCGCGGCCTTTGGCTCCACAATGATGGGCCTGATCGCCAACTACCCGATCGCGCTGGCGCCGGGCATGGGCCTGAACGCCTTCTTCAGCTACACCGTGGTCCTGCACATGGGCCACACCTGGCAAGTGGCACTGGGGGCGGTGTTCATCTCCGCGGTGTGCTTCTTCCTGCTGTCGATCTTCCGCATCCGCGAATGGATCATCTACAGCATCCCCTTGCCGCTGCGCTCGGCGATTGCAGCCGGTATCGGTCTGTTTCTGGCGCTGATCGCCCTGCACAACGCCGGCATCGTGGTCAGCAACCCGGCGACCATGGTCGGCCTCGGTGACCTGAAACAACCGGCGCCCATTCTCGCGACCCTGGGCTTTGCCCTGATTGTTGCCCTCGAAGCGCTGAAAGTGCGCGGAGCGGTGCTGATCGGCATTCTGGTGGTGACCACCGCTTCGATCGTGATGGGCTTCACCCCGTTCGGCGGCGTGATGTCGATGCCGCCCTCCCTGGCCCCGACCTTCCTGCAACTGGACATCAAAGGTGCACTGGACATCGGTCTGATCAGTGTGATTTTCGCCTTCCTGTTTGTTGACCTGTTCGACAACTCCGGCACCCTGATCGGCGTCGCCAAGCGCGCCGGCCTGATGGACAAGGACGGCCGCATGCCGAAAATGGGCCGCGCGCTGGTCGCCGACAGTACCGCGGCCATGGCCGGCTCGCTGTTGGGTACCTCGACCACCACCAGCTACATCGAATCCGCAGCCGGCGTGAGTGCCGGTGGCCGCACCGGCCTCACCGCTGTTGTGGTAGCGATTCTGTTCCTGTTGGCGCTGTTCTTCTCGCCATTGGCCTCCAGCGTTCCGGCATTCGCCACGGCACCGGCACTGTTGTTCGTCGCCGTACTGATGACCTCAGGCCTGGCCGAAATAGAATGGGACGACATCACCGTTGCCGCACCGGTCGTGGTCACCGCGCTGGCCATGCCGTTTACGTATTCCATCGCCAACGGCATCGCCTTCGGTTTCATTTCCTGGACCGTGATCAAGCTGCTGTCCGGGCGCACCCGTGACCTGAACCCGGCGTTGGTGATTCTGTCGATTCTGTTCGTGATCAAGTTGGGTTGGTTCAACGCATGACTTTTGATTCCCAGGCCTACGCCGTTCAGCTCGAAGAAAAGGTCACGCGCCTGCGTGACCTGCTGGCCCCGTTTGGTGCGCCGGAACCTGCAGTGTTCGACTCACCGCTGCAAAACTTTCGCCTGCGCGCCGAATTCCGCCTGTGGCGCGAAGCCGGCGAGCGGCACTACGCGATGTTTTCCCAGGAAGACAAACGTACGCCGATCCTGATCGAAGAGTTTCCAATCGCCAGTTTGCGCATCAATCAGTTGATGCCGCAGCTCAAAGCGGCATGGAAAGCCAGTGCGGCCCTGAGCCACAAGCTGTTTCAGGTGGAGTTCCTGACCACCCTGGCCGGCGATGCGATGATCACCCTGTGCTATCACCGCCCGCTGGACGAGCACTGGCATACAGCAGCCACGAAACTGGCCGCCGACCTGAACGTCAGCATCATCGGCCGTTCGAAAGGCAAACGCGAAGTGATCGGCCACGATTACGTGGTCGAGAAGCTCGAAGTCGGTGGTCGCACCTTCAGCTATCGCCAGCCGGAAGGCGCGTTCACCCAGCCCAACGGCACCGTCAACCAGAAGATGCTCAACTGGGCTTACGACGCCCTCGGTGATCGCACCGACGATTTGCTGGAGTTGTACTGCGGCAACGGCAACTTCACCCTGCCGCTCGCTACCCGCGTACGCAAAGTGCTGGCCACGGAAATCAGCAAGACTTCAGTCAATGCTGCCCTGAGCAACCTCAGCGAAAACGCGGTGGATAACGTTACGTTGGTGCGCCTGTCCGCCGAAGAGCTGACCGAAGCGCTGAACGAAGTCCGCCCGTTCCGTCGCCTGCACGGCATCGACCTCAAGAGCTACGAGTTCGGTAGTGTGTTCGTCGACCCGCCCCGAGCCGGCATGGACCCGGACACCTGCGAGTTGACCCGACGTTTCGACAACATCCTCTACATCTCCTGCAACCCGGAAACGCTGGCGGCGAACATCGCCCAGTTGCACGACACGCATCGCATCACTCAGTGCGCGATGTTTGACCAGTTCCCGTGGACGCATCACATGGAGTCCGGGGTGTTGTTAACCCGTCGTTAATTACAGTTGCCCGTACAAATCAGCCGTCATCACGACGGCTTTTTTGTGGGCGATCAAAGAGCCGAATCCACCTTGCGCGGGCGACCACCCTTTTTGCCATTGGCCCGCGCCGCCTCGGCCTTGGCAACACTGCTCTGGCGACCATTGCGCGAGGCGATGACGGAAGACGCCATGTCCATCAGTGGCTTGCTCGCTGAAATCAATCCAGCAATGGACACCTGTAAATCACGGCCTTCATGGCAGAGCGCGGTTCCTGAAAAGCCGACCTTCAAATCAACGAAATCCCCATCGTCAAAGCCATCAAACTCCGGGTAATTCCTCGCCGGAAGCAGCACGCCACTGCCGTCTTCAAAGCTGACGACCAGGCAATGTCCTGTCCACGTCACTGCTGTCGCATTCAAACCGCTACGACGACTCAACTCGCCTCGCTGAATGGCCTGATCCAGTATTTCTTCGGTGACGGGGCGATCCGCCTGAATGTTCGCCTGTATCGTTTTCATAATTCGATTTCCACTCCCTCGGCAGCCCCCAACAGGGCCAACAACGTCTTGTTCGTTTCGGGCTCGTAACAGGCCGAGCCAATCACGTAGGTCGTGCTGGCGATTCGTTTCATCACGACCACTTCATTGCCCTCCCAATCCCACAACTGATTGTCGAGGCAGGCCGTGCGCAATTTGCTCCACCAGATGCCGCGTGCTCGCCGTAAATGCGCCGGTTGCCGCAGCGCCTGACGCAACCCCTCAAGCACCGCTGAAGGGGGGCGCTGCGAATGAGGTACGACATCCCAGAGTTCTACGCCGTTGTGCCAGAAACTGAATTTGAATCGTGCGCTCCACGTTTGGGCATCGACGTGAACATGGGGCGGACAGTGTTCATCGCGCAGCATGACGACCAATGAAAAGCCCCTGTAGCGACATACATTCATGCTAACCCATCCGTTAGGTTATAGAGTGCAAAGATTCTCCATTCCTTGAAGAACCCGATAATGGGTGCGATCTGATTTCAGACTAGCGCTTGAGCGTTTTTTGACTCCCGATCTACCGCGTCAAAATAGTAAGCAATCCTTTCACCCCGCCCGCAAATAAGCCGCCGCTCCAGATAAGCACTGTCACAGAAATTTCATCTACAGTGACGCCATGCAGCAGCCCTCATTTGATCCCCGGTGTAATCAATCATGCAGCGAGTCTTCGATGATCTTCAGCTGGGCAGCATCGAACTGTTTTGCCTGGCAGCCGAGGCCGGAAGCTTTACCGCCGCCGCGTTGGTAGCAGGGGTAACGCCGGCCGCCGTCAGCCGTTCGGTATCGCGCATGGAAGAACGCCTGGGCGTGCGGCTGTTCGCGCGCACSACCCGTAGCGTGAAGTTGACCGACAGTGGTCGCCGGTATTACGAGGAATGTCGCCAGGCGCTGGCGCAACTGATCGAAGCCCAACGCGAGGTCATGGGTCAGCAGCAACAACCGTCCGGTACGTTGCGAATCAGCATTCCCACGACTTATGCACACCACCGGATTCTGCCGTTACTGCCGGCGTTTCGGGCGCGTTTTCCCGAGGTAAAGGTCGAGTCGCACATCAGCAATCGCAACATCGATTTCGTTAGCGAAGGTTATGACATGGCCATCCGCGTGCGGGCGATTCCGGATTCTGGCTTGATCGCCCGACATCTGGAGGACGCCGCGCTGGTGCTGATTGCCTGCCCCGAGTACCTCAAGCGCGCGGGCGTTCCGCAAACCCTGGACGACCTGGCGCAGCACGAATGCATTCAGTACGAACTGCCCAGCAGCGGTCGGCGGATTGCCTGGCTGTTCAATGACAACGGCGCATCACGGGAGATTCTGGCCGAGGGCAATCTCAGTTGCTCTGACGATGTACTCGGCGGCGTAACCCTGGCCAAACACGGGGCGGGTCTGTTTCAAACGTACCGGTTTATCGTCGAAAACGAACTGACCAATGGCTCGCTGGTGGAAGTGTTGAAGCCTTACAGCGGACGTTCGCGACCGTTCACGTTGCTGTATCCGCAAAGCCGCCATGTGCCCCTGAAGTTGCGCGCCTTTATCGACTTCCTGATTGAGCATCTGCCCCGATAAATCTCGAAACTGTCCGATCACCGCCCACAAATCCCGGTTGAGGCATCACTTCAATTGACCAAATTAACCATCTAGTACAATTTATCTCCACAGGCTGAACCAACAGCCGCTTCCAAAAACAATAAGTGGAGAGACCCTCGATGCCCCCTATCGTTCTGGTGCTCAACGGCCCGAACCTTAACCTGCTTGGCACCCGTGAACCGGCGACTTATGGTCACGAAACCCTGGCAGACATCTCGGCCCTATGCGGACGCGCCGCTGAAGAATTCGGCCTGGCCGTGGAGTTTCGCCAGACCAACCACGAAGGTGAGTTGCTCGACTGGATTCATGCCGCTCGCGGTCGTTGCGCCGGAATTGTGATCAACCCCGCCGCATGGACTCATACCTCGGTTGCGATCCGCGACGCCCTCGTCGCCAGCGAACTGCCGGTGATCGAAGTCCACCTGTCGAACGTCCACGCTCGTGAGCCTTTCCGCCATCACTCGTTCGTCTCGGCCATCGCCACCGCTGTGCTGGCCGGTTTTGGCAGCCTCGGCTATCGCCTGGCGCTGGAACATTTCAGTCTGCAATTGAAGAGGTGAACGTGATGACTCAGCACAAAACTGTATTGGCCGGGCTGATCGGCGCCGGAATTCAAGCGTCTCGCACCCCAGCGCTGCACGAGCACGAAGGCGACGCGCAAGGCATGCGTTACCTCTATCGCCTGATCGACCTGGATCAATTGCAGCTCGACAGCAGTGCCCTGCCCGACCTGCTGATGGCGGCCGAGCGGATGAATTTCACCGGGCTGAACATCACCTTCCCGTGCAAGCAGGCAATCATCCCGTTGCTCGACGAACTGTCGCCGGAAGCGCGCGGCATCGGCGCGGTGAACACCGTGGTGTTGAAAGACGGCAAACGCATCGGCCATAACACCGATTGCCTGGGTTTTGCCGAAGGTTTTCGCCGAGGCTTGAAAGATGCTGCCCGTGGGCATGTCGTACAAATGGGTGCCGGAGGCGCAGGTGCGGCAGTGGCCCACGCACTATTGAGCGAGGGCGTACAACTGCTGAGTATTTTCGATGTGGAGATCAGCCGCGCGCAGGCGCTGGCGGACAACCTCAATCAGCATTTTGGCGCAGGCCGAGCGGTGGCCGGGCATGATCTGCCAAGCACAATGGCCCAAGCGGACGGGCTGGTGAACACCACGCCCATGGGCATGAAAAAACTGCCGGGCATGCCGGTGCCACTGGAGCTGCTTCGCACTGAGTTGTGGGTGGCGGAGATTGTTTACTTCCCACTGGAAACCGAACTGCTGCGCAACGCCCGCGCGCTCGGTTGCCGGACCCTGGACGGCGGCAACATGGCGGTGTTTCAGGCGGTGAAGGCGTTTGAATTGTTCAGCGGCGTCGTGCCGGATGCGCAGCGAATGCTCGCGCATTTTYAGAGAATGAATGGCTGAGTGGATGCAGTGAGGGGGCAATCCCCTCAATGCACATCAAGCCTGCAAGTAGCGCAACACTGACTCGCAAATCATCGCCCGATGACGCTGCTTGATGGCTTCGTCGGGCAAATCGATCTGAAAAATCTCACCAAAGGTATGACGGTTCGACACGCGATAGAAGCAGAACGAACTGATCAACAGATGCACATCCAGCGGATCAAGTCCGCTTCGGAATACCCCCTCCTCGGCACCGCGACGCAAAATTTCGCCCAGTGAATCGAGGAGCGTATTGTTCATCGCCTTGATCGCATCGGAGCGCTTCACGTATTCAGCGTTGTGAATGTTCTCGATGCTGACGATGCGCACGAAATCGACATTGCGATCATGGTGGTCGAAGGTGAACTCCACCAGACGACGGATCGCCTCGACCGGCGCCAGCTCGGTCAGGAGCATACGGTTTTCGGTGCTGCGAATATCCCCGTAGAGCTTTTCCAGCACTTCAACGTACAGCTGCTCTTTACTGCCGAAGTAGTAATAGATCATGCGTTTGGAGGTGTGGATGCGCTCGGCGATCGCATCAACGCGAGCACCGGAAAGCCCCTGCTGGACGAACTCGACAATCGCCTCTTGAAGGATGTTTTCGCGGGTTTTTTCCGGATTGTTTTTGCGGCTTTTGCGAGGCTCGACGAGGGGTTCGCCGGGCACTGCGGAGCGTTCAGAAGTCATTGTCATTGCGGGCTCACGGCCATCACTGCACAGGCTGGCGATTATGGGCCGCGCCGCACAGCGAAGGAAGCCGTGCGGAAGCGGTTTGTGATCGACGCTTACGATTTTCCTACAACTTGGCCTGACGAATGGCCCCGCTACGGGATTTGGCCATCGCCGCCAGTCGAACCGCGACGTTGGCCGCGCCGTAGCCAGCATAGCCGTTCTTGCGCTGAATGATTTCAAAAAAGAACCGCCCTTCGAACGGCTCGGTGTACACATGAAACAGCTCGCCGCCTTGGGCGTCGCGGTCGTACAGCACATTGTAATACGCCAACTCGCTGAGGAACTCGTCATCGAAGTCGAAGCGCGCGGCGAGGTCGTCGTAGTAATTGAGCGGGATGTCCAGCAACGGCACGCCCGCCTCTTTCGCCCGGCTGACTTGCGCAAAGATGTCGTCGCAATCAAACGCGATGTGATGCACACCGGAACCGCGATAACTCGACAGCGCGTGTGAGATCGCGGTATTGCGGTTCTCGGAAATGTTCAACGGCAAGCGGATCGAACTGTCGCGGCTGCGCAGCGCACGGCTTTTTACCAGGCCGTATGGGTCGGGTAGCACTACCTCGTCATCGGCTTCGAAATCCAGCAGGCTCTTGTAGAACAGCACCCAACTGTCGAGGCTGTCGGCCGGCAACGCCATGGCCATGTGGTCGATACGCTTGAGGCCGCCGCTGGTCACAGYCGCTGGAAGCAGGTTGAAGTCAGTGCCGTAGACGTCAGCGTCCTGGTCCACCAGGTAAATCAGGCTGYCGTCCGGAGCACGTACCGCCGCCAACTCCAATTCATTGGGGCCGACCAGTCCGCGATACGGCTGACCTTTGTAAGCCACGGCCCGGGCCAGCGCGCTCGCGCTGTCTTTGACCCGCACAGCGGTGGCGCACAGCGATGGGCCGTGGGCTTCGAAAAAACTGTGGGCGAACGAGTAAGGCTCAGAGTTGAGGATCAGGTTGATATCGCCCTGACGCAGCAGGCTAACGCTCTTGGAACGATGCTGCCCGGCCTTGACGAAACCCAGCCGCTCCAGCCAATGGGAGAGCTTGGCGCCGAGGCTTTCGTCCACGGCGAATTCCAGAAACTCGATACCGTTGTATTCGCTGGCAGTGGGTGTCTCGAACAGGATGTCGAGGTTGGGCGCCAGTTGAGCTTCCTGCGCCAGACGCTGGCGGGTTTTCTCCTCGAGGTACAACAAGGAGCGCAAACCGTCAGCAGCATTGGCCCGTGGTGGCGCGGCGCGGAAACCGTCGTTGAAGATTTCCAGCGACAGTGGCCCGGTGTAGCCACTTTTGATAATCGGCGCGAGGAAACCCGGCAAATCGAATTCGCCCTGGCCGGGGAAGCAGCGGAAGTGTCTGCTCCACTCCAGCACGTCCATGGCCAGGATCGGTGCGTCGGCCATTTGCACGAAGAAAATCTTATCGCCTGGAATATCGGCGATGGCGCTCGGATCGCCTTTGAGCGAGAGGGTGTGAAAGCTGTCCAGCAACACGCCAAGACTCGGATGGTCTGCCTGGCGGACGATGTTCCACACCTGTTGATAAGTGTTCACATGCCGGCCCCAGGCCAGCGCTTCGTAACCGATTCGCAGGCCACGCGCACCGGCGCGTTCGGCCAGCAGGCGCAAGTCGTCAACGAGGATTTGCTCATCGCCGACAGAATCAGCGGACGCGTTGCTGCACACCAACACCAGGTCAGTGCCCAGTTCCTGCATCAAGTCGAACTTGCGCTCGGCCCGTTCCAGGTTGCGCGGCAGTCGGTCACGGCGGCAGCCTTCGAAGTCGCGGAATGGTTGAAACAGCGTGATCGCGATCCCGAGATCGGCGCACATCTGTTTAACTTCCCGTGGGCTACCGTCGTAGTAGAGAAGGTCGTTCTCGAAAATCTCCACCCCGTCAAAACCGGCGGCGGCAATGGCTTCGAGTTTTTCCGGCAGGGTACCGCTCAAGGAAACGGTGGCAATGGAACGCTGCATATTTCGACTCCCGGTGGTGGAGACAATCTTGTTATCGATATCGCACGCTTTCTGTAGCAGCTGGCGAAGCCTGCGTTCGGCTGCGAAGCAGTCGTGAATTCAGGCGACGCGGTCATACAGGTAAACCGCGTGCACAGGGTTTACGACTGCTTCGCAGCCGRACGCAGGCTTCGCCAGCTGCTACAAGGATCGCGTTTAACGAGGGGGAATTATTGGCCTGGCGGAATCGCACAGCAATGCAAAGTGTACTATCCGGTTAGTTTTGCGTGCGATTATCGAACAAAATGGCCTTTGGCGAATTGACGATTTTTTGTCCACTCCGCAACATTCACTCACATTGAGCCCGATCACGATCCGTCGGGCCCGGTTACCAAAGACCCAGAACACCACATAAAAACAATTGGTGAACTACATGACTCCTTCTCAAAGCTTTCCCGTGGAGCGCTCCTCCATGACTCCTGCCAGCGGCGGTATCGGCGACAAGATCCGCGGCGCCATGGCAGTCGGCAAAACCCGTTGGGGCATGCTGGCGCTGGTGTTTTTCGCAACAACCCTGAACTACATCGACCGTGCCGCCCTCGGCGTCATGCAGCCTATCCTCGCCAAGGAAATGAGCTGGACGGCGATGGACTATGCCAACATCAACTTCTGGTTCCAGGTCGGCTACGCCATCGGTTTCGTGCTGCAAGGCCGCTTGATCGACCGGGTCGGCGTGAAGCGCGTGTTCTTCTGCGCCGTGCTGCTCTGGAGCCTGGCCACCGGTGCCCACGGCCTGGCCACTTCGGCGGTCGGATTTATGGTCTGCCGATTTATCCTCGGTCTGACCGAAGCCGCCAACTACCCGGCCTGCGTGAAAACCACGCGCCTGTGGTTCCCGGCCGGCGAACGTGCGGTGGCTACCGGTATTTTCAATGCCGGGACCAACGTCGGCGCGATGTTCACTCCGATGCTGTTGCCGCTGATCCTCCACGTGTGGGGCTGGCAGGCTGCGTTCCTGTGCATGTCGGCGCTGGGCGGTATCTGGTTGCTGTTCTGGGGCCTGAAATACTTCAACCCGGAAGACCATCCAAGCGTCAAACAATCAGAGCTGGACTACATCCAGAAAGAAGTCGAACCGGAACAGGCCCGCGTGCCGTTTTCGAAAATCCTGCGCATGCGTGGCACCTGGGCCTTCGCCCTCGCCTACTCGATGACCGCGCCGGTGTTCTGGTTCTACCTGTATTGGCTGCCGCCGTTCCTCAATCAGCAATACAACCTGGGGATCAACGTGACCCAAATGGGTATCCCGCTGATCATCATCTACCTGACGGCAGACTTCGGCAGTGTCGGTGGCGGGATTCTCTCCTCGTTCCTGATCGGTCGTGGGGTCAACCCGATCAAGGCGCGACTGATGTCCATGTTCCTGTTCGCCTGCTGCATCATCGGCGTGATCATGGCGGCCGGCTCGAGCAGTCTGTGGGTCGCGGTGGCGGCTATCTCCCTGGCCATCGGCGCGCACCAGGCCTGGACCGCGAACATCTGGAGCCTGGTGATGGACTACACGCCTAAACACATGATGAGTACGGTATTTGGTTTTGGCGGCATGTGCGCAGCCATCGGCGGGATGTTCA
>NZ_JBFUKU010000061.1:0-24232 GCF_056400685.1 Pseudomonas sp. P5_A12
ACCTGATCGACAAAAAACCCGACGGCACGCCCGCAGTTCTTCACGCCCGCGACTCCGAACTGGCCGAGTCGAGCGCCATCGAGAACATGCTTGCCGACCTCAACGAGAGTTACAACGCCAAACAAGGCAAGGCCTGGGGATTTTTCCATGCCGAATCCGGAGCACACCCGTTCAGCGGCTGGCTGAAGGAATACTTCGAGGGCGGCAAGGACTTCACGGCGTTCAGTCGGGTGGCGGTGGAGCATCTGCAAAAGCTGATGGAAGAGTCGAACCTCTCAGTGGGCGGCCACGTGCTGTTCGCGCATTACCAGCAGGGCATGACCGATTACCTGGCGATCGCCCTCCTGCACCACAGTGAAGGCGTCGCAGTGACCGATCAACTGGACGTGACCCCGTCCCGGCATCTGGATCTGGGCCAGTTGCACCTGGCGGCGCGGATCAACGTTTCCGAGTGGCAGAACAACAAACAGTCCAAGCAGTACATTTCGTTCATCAAAGGCAAGAACGGGAAAAAAGTTTCGGAGTATTTCCGCGACTTCATCGGTTGCCAGGAAGGCGTCGACGGCCCGGGCGAAACCCGCACCCTGCTCAAGGCGTTCAGCGACTTCGTTGAAAGCGAAGACCTGCCGGAAGAGTCCGCCCGCGAAAAAACCAAGACCCTGGTGGATTACGCCAGCAGCCAGGCCAAACTCGGCGAGCCCATGGGCCTGGAAGAACTCTCGGAGCTGATCGACGAAGAGCGCCCGAAAGCGTTTTACGATCACATCCGCAACAAGGATTACGGCCTGTCCCCGGAAATCCCGGCGGACAAACGCACCCTGAATCAATTCCGTCGCTTCACCGGCCGCGCGGAAGGCCTGTCCATCAGCTTTGAAGCACACCTGTTGGGTTCGAAGATCGAGTACGACGAAGAAGCCGGTACGCTGATCATCAAGGGCCTGCCGACTCAGCTGACCGACCAGCTCAAGCGACGCAACTGATGCTGAACGGCATCCTGAAAAAATGCCTGCTGATCTTGCTGGTGGTCGTGGTCTATCAGAACTGGGGCAAGATCGAACGGGTGTTCAACCCTTCGCAAGTGGTGTCGGAGCAGACGCAGGCCAAGGCCAACGTCGTGCTCTATGCGACCGACTGGTGTGGCTATTGCAAACTGACCCGGCGCTTTCTCGATCAGAAAGGCATTCCGTACAAGGAATTCGATATCGAGAAGGACGCCGAGGCGCGCAAGGCTTATGAAGCGTTGGGTGGTGGCGGGATTCCGATCCTCGATGTGAACGGCACGCTGATGCGCGGGTATGACCCGGACGCAATCCTCGCCGCACTGAAATAACTCATCCCCCTGTGGCGAGGGAGCTTGCTCCCGCCGGACTGCACAGCAGGCCCCTTCTTTATCAATGACAAGGGGGCCGCTTCGCGGCCCAGCGGGAGCAAGCTCCCTCGCCACAGGAACCAAGCCCCCTCACCACAGGAATGGGTGGGTTCAGTGTTTTTCGATGCGGAACCCGAATCGCGGAAAGTGCACGTGCACCACGCCGCCGCGCTCGTCTTCACGGCGCAGAATCAGTTCTTCACTGCCCACAAACAGCAACTCGCCCGCCACCGGGTCAACACCATAATCGGTTGCGGCGATCACCACCTGCTGGCCAGCCTCAAAGCCATTGGGCTCTTCGAACTGTTCATCCGGCAACGCGGCCGGCGTGGCATTACGCGCCACCTCCAGCGCCTCCTCGGAGGTCATCTCGCTGGACGCACCATGCCCGAAGCCCATCACCCGCCCAAACCAGGCCGAAACAGCCGGATAGGCATCCACCAGCGGTGAAGTCACCGGCGTCGCCTTGAGGAACCACATTGGATGGGCCAGGGCAAAGTCGGCAATCGACGGCTCGCCAAACAGGAAGTCACCCTCCTCGCGCTGCAGCTGTTGTTCCAGCCGCGTCATGATCGTCGGCCATTGATGCTTCGCCTGCTCGGCAGACAACCTGGTAGCGCTGCCACCGCTGAACAGTCCAGCGCGGTCGGCAATGAACGCCTTGATCGCTTCCGGTGGCAAATTGCCGAAGCGCACCGCGATCGATTCCGGTTGAAATACCAGGCTGACCGCATGCTGAAACACCACCGAATCGGCCCAGGCAGCGAAGGTCGCGGCAATCATTTCCTGACCTTCCGGGAAAAACGCCGGCAGCGCTTTTTCCTGCTCCAGGCGCCGAGCGATCAACGACGTGTCGCAATAGATATCCGCGCCAACCTGCAACACAGGCGTTTTTCGGTAGCCGCCAGTCAGGGCTGTCAGGTCGGGTTTGGGCATCACGGGCGAGATTTTCACCGAACGCCAGGACAGCCCTTTGAAACCCAACAGCAGGCGGGCCTTTTCGGCAAAAGGGGACGTCGGGTAATGATGAAGAATCAACTCGGACATGCTCGGCTCCGCCGCACGGATTAGGAATCCGCAGCTTAGCGCGCAATCGGCACGCGGCCTACAGATCTGCCTGATGGGTACTTATCAGTCAGGTTGATAAGCCCGCAAAGGCACTCGCGACCAGAAATCCCTTGGCGCGGTGAGACACAAGGTCAGGCATTTGACTGCCTCGAAATATGTCAGCCATCGGCGCACTACTGTACATATAGACATATAGGTTTATATCCGGCACATTTCGCCTCCGTTGTTATAATTTGGGTCTACAAACCCAAGGAGATTGAAAATGCCTGCTCAACACATCCCGGTCCGGGCTGTCGATGTAGCGGCCGCCATTCAGGAACGAATGGGGGAAATGACAGCAATGAAGCTTCAAAAACTTGTTTACTACAGCCAGGCTTGGTCACTTGTTTGGGATGAGGCTCCACTCATAACGGAGCAGGTGCAGGCGTGGGCAAATGGCCCCGTAATTCCTGAGCTCTACACCGCTCATCGAGGTCTTTACTCAGTCGCACCAGGCCAGATCGAAGGCGACTCGAGCAAACTCGACAAGGATCAACTTGAAACTATTGATGCCGTGTTACAGCACTACGGTGACAAGCACTCTCAATGGCTAAGCGACCTCACACACGCAGAAGACCCGTGGAAAAATGCCCGCCAACAAGCAGGCTTGACTGACGGTGCGCGAGGCAACGTAGAAATCAGCCAAGCGGCTATGGCTGAGTATTACAGCTCTCTGTGAAGCTTTATGGCGAAGGGATCGCAAAAAAAGGTACCAAAAACCCGCGCAGCTCCAGTTTTCGATAAACCTGCAAAGCACCCCCACTCACGAGAGATGCCAATATCCGGCATTTCCTGGCGTTTTAGTCGTATCGACAAGGGCGGTCCTTTTTCATGGTCTGATCTCGCAGAACCCACTGACTACAAAGCAGTAATGGAACGCTTGCACTGCTTTGAAACGATGTGTGCTCGGGAGATACGAGAAAGCGGGTCGCATGACATCGATATTGTTGATTTGTCGAAAGAAGCACGACATCGACTCCAAGAAATCCAACAAGACGACATTGACTCTCTGATGTCGTTTCGCATCACCGGAGCAAAACGAGTTTTTTGTATTCGAGAGCGTGAAGTCATGCGCGTACTTTGGTATGACCCGGACCACCAAGTCTGCCCTTCACTTAAAAAACACACTTGAACTATGCTCGATCGGAGATTTGGGCGCTCGCATGCTGGCAACTGCATCCTCATCTGAGTGCATCACTTCGAAACACTCAAAATATTGATCAACGTATCAGATAGAAAAGCCCGCAACAGCACTCGCGACCAGACATTCCTTGGCGCTTTTCTTGAGTTTTTTGATCAATCGTTCCTGACGCAGCGCTTCACTTTTGTCGCGGCAGACTTCGGTATACACCAGGGCCACGGCAGGGCTGGAGAGGAAAAACCGTGCCCCTTTGCCGCGCTGGTGAGTAGCGAAGCGGCGTACAGGATCGTTGCTGATCCCGCAGTAGAGCGAGCCATTGGCTGCGCGCACGAGATAGACGAACCAAGGTTGGCTGACAGGCAGCGCTGCTTCGGCGGCAATGTCGGAAGATTCGTTCAGGGTGCTCACGTGACGATCAAGGCTTGTAGGAAACAAGCCGCGATCTTATCAGCGACTGGCCTGAAATGCCTTCAGCCCCTTCAGAGCCTGAGCGCGAACGGCGTTTCTGACTAAAGGCGTCCAGCCCAGAATCAGTCCTTTGAAACCCAGCGCCTGCCGGGACCAGGTCCACAGGTCAAAGCTATCGTGATGCTCACAAATCTTGCCATCGCGAAACACGAAGCGTGCCTGGATGTCGTTGACCACAATGTTGCCAGTCTGGCTGAACAGATAGGTGGCAACCCAGTGAGCACCACCGGTGCGCTCGTCAGCTCGCACATTGTCGAAAGTCAGGGAAAAATCCTTGGCCCGGGTGGTGAGCATGCACCACATGTCGCCGGCATCGCGGCCGCGCAGTTCGCCGAACGCCGGATCACTGAACAGCACATCGTCGGTGTAGCAGGCGCTCATGGCCTCGGCATCCAGGCGCTGGAAGGCCTGGTAGAACCGGGTGATCAATGCGCTGTGGGCATCACTCATGGGCAGACTCCCTGTGCTTGCAAAAATGACGTCGAAAGAATGCCTGCACGATAGTCTGCAGCGGTGCGAAACACTATCGGCATTCGTGGGCCGAATACCGACAGTGCGGGGGAATTCAGACCTTTTCGCTTTCGACTTGAACGTACAGTGAACGCCCGGCGCCGAGACCGGCAACGATTGCGCCGAGGCCGATCACGCCGAAAATCCAGCCCACCGCCGTCCAGCCGCCGGTCCAGTCATGCACGATACCGACCGCAAACGGCCCCATCGATGCCAGGGTGTAACCGAAACCCTGGGCCATGCTCGACAGGTTGGCCGCGACATGCGAATCCCGCGAACGCAGCACGATCAGGGTCAAGGCCAGGCTGAACGTCGCGCCCTGCCCCAGACCGAGCAGAATCGCCCAGCCCCACAGGCCTTCAATCGGCGCATAAAGACAGCCGAACAGACCGCCGAGGGTCAACACCATGACAACGACAATGGCCAACCGCTGATCCTTGCCGCGTGTCGCCAGCCAAGGCGCCACGAGCGAACTGGCCAACTGGACGATCACCGAACCGGACAACACCAGACCGGCCTGGGTAGGTGTCAGACCTCGACCAATCAGGATCGACGGTAACCAGCCGAACACGATGTACGCCAGCGACGATTGCAGGCCCATGTACAAGGTCACTTGCCAGGCCAGAGGATCGCGCAACAGTCCGCGAACCCGATACGCGACGTTGTGTGTGCCGTGCTTCCGTCCACCCACTTGCGGCAGCCAGAAGATCGCCGCGACCAGCGCCGGCAGTACCCAGAAGCCCAGACCCATAGCCCAGCTCTTGTCGAAATGCTCGCTCAACGGCACGGTTGCGCCGGCGGCCATCGCTGCGCCCAGACACAACGCCATGGTGTAGACACCGGTCATGGTGCCGGCCTGTTTCGGGAAGTCGCGTTTGACGATTCCCGGCAACAGCACCCCGATCACGCCGATGCTTGCGCCCGCCAGCACGCTACCGGCAAACAGCCCGATCTCGCCAAACGAGCTGCGCAAAATGATCCCGCCCGCCAGCGTCAGCAGAATCCCCAACACCACCCGCTCTGCGCCAAAACGGCGCGCCAGCACCGGCGCCAATGGCGCGAACAAGCCGAGGCACAAGACCGGCAATGTCGTCAGCAAACCGGCTTGCGCGGCCGACAAACCGAGGGTCTTCGAGATCTCGCTGAGCATCGGCGCCATGCTCGACAGTGCCGGGCGCAGGTTCAGCGCAACCAGAATCAGGCCCAGCAACAACAACCATGGCCGACGCAGGATCGGATGGCTCTGCTGGACCTGTTCGTCATCGGCCTCTGCGTCGATCAGCAGCTCTTCGAGCTCCGCCGAGCGCTTGGGATGAGTGAAGTTGCGATCGCTGCTGGACATGGATTTCTCGGTTTCAAGGTTCATTGATCAACTGCCTCGACAAGGCTTTGGCCCGTTCCGGGTCCCGTTGCTCGACGGCATCAAGTAGTTCGATGTGCAGGTCGAACACTTCCTGGCGTCGCGGGGTGATATTCAAGGTCTGACGCAATTGCGCGCCGACGACGCTGGAGAAATAGCGATACAGCTCGCTGAGCGTCGGGTTGTGTGCGGCATCCACAAGACGACGGTGGAACACCAGGTCGCAGGCGATGTAACTGTCGAGATCGCCGTGGTAGTGGCTGCCGCTGACGCCGAGCGCTTCGCGCAAGGCCACCAGGTCTTCGTCTGTCCGGCGCAATGCCGCGAGTCCGATGGCTTCGACTTCAAGGATGTGCCGCGTCTCGCGAGCCTGCTCGTGGGAGCAGCGGGACAGCGCTTTCAGGGTGTCCAGCGGATCGATCACGGCCCGCAGATAACTGCCGTCGCCCTGACGGATGTCGATCAACCCGGAAAACGCCAACACCCGCATGGCTTCGCGCACGGTGTTGCGGCTGATGCCCAACTCGGTCGCCAGTTCCGGCTCGGTGGGCAAGCGTTGGCCGACGACCCAGACGCCGTCGTTAATGCGCCGGCGCAGTTGGTCCAGCGCTTGGTCGACCAAGGATCGCTTGGTCAATGGAGAAATGTCTGACATGGAATTCGCCCTTTCATCCAATCATAGGATGAATTTTCTGACATGTTAGTCAGCTACGTCCGAGAGAACAACCGCCTAGGGTTAAGGGGCAGGAAAAGGAGCGGGATTTTCGATTATTAAAAATTACCCTTTAAGGGTAATTTCAGGGATAGGGTTCACGGCTTCTTATGGAAAAGAACACACCCCACTACGCCTTGTCAGTCATCAAGGACGAGGTCAGAAGGCAAGGAGCCAAAGCGTTTACTCAAGCCGCATTGAGGTCTGGCAAGCGCATGGGATTGAACCTGCGAGATATGGAGTCAGTCATTTGCTCGCTGGAACGCCGGATGCTCTACAAGTCGATGACGTGCTACACCGACCACCGAAGCTGGCAGGACGTTTACCACACTACATTTCATGAAATGGAGCTCTACATCAAAGTGACCTACTGCCCCTACGGTGGGCCCCCGGTGATCTCTTTCAAGGAGCGGAACTTATGAATACGCGGCAATGCATGAGTTGTGGCACTCAACACGCCATGCAACATTTCGAAGGGCGCAGCCTCAGTGTCGACTACAAAAATGTATCACGCTGGGTGCACGATATTGCCGGCTGGGAGTGCAAGGTCTGCGGTGAAATCATTTTCGATAATGATACTGACAGCGCCGAGCGCTACTCCGACGTTGGCGATAAATTGCTCGAAGACTGCTTTCAGACCATGGGTGCGGAGATGAAACGCATCCGCCGAAAATTACATCTCACGCAGAAGGAAGCGGTGAAGCAGCTTTCCGGTGCTGGCCACAATGCGTTCTCACGTTACGAACGCGGCGAACTTCCCCCACCTCAAGCGTTATTTACGCTGATGCGTTTGTTGGATCGTCATCCGCATTTACTTGCTGAAATACAAGCCATGAATGAAGGTTCCGACTTGAAGCGATTGCTCGCTGCACGATTCCCGGAACAGGAAACAGTATTGGCGTCCTGACCCAAACCCCAGACAAAAATAAACCCGGAACACTGTCCGGGTTTATTTCACTGCCTGATTTCGATCAATGCAAAATCTGGCTCAGGAACATCTTGGTCCGCTCGTTCTGCGGGTTATCGAAGAAGTCATTCGGCGCCGCCTGCTCGACGATTTCACCCTTGTCCATGAAGATCACGCGGTTGGCCACGGTGCGGGCGAAGCCCATTTCGTGGGTCACGCAGAGCATGGTCATGCCGTCTTCAGCCAGGCCGATCATGGTGTCCAGCACCTCTTTCACCATCTCGGGGTCGAGTGCCGAAGTCGGTTCGTCGAACAGCATGATTTTCGGCTTCATGCACAGCGCGCGGGCAATCGCCACACGCTGCTGCTGACCGCCGGACAGTTGCCCAGGGAATTTATGCGCCTGCTCTGGAATGCGTACGCGCTCCAGGTAATGCATGGCAATTTCCTCGGCCTGACGCTTGGGCATTTTGCGTACCCACATCGGCGCCAGGGTGCAGTTCTGCAGGATGGTCAGGTGCGGGAACAAGTTGAAGTGCTGGAACACCATGCCGACTTCACGACGGACCGATTCGATCTGCTTGAGGTCGTTGGTCAGCTCCACCCCATCGACCACGATGCGACCCTGCTGGTGTTCTTCCAATCGGTTGAGGCAACGGATGGTGGTGGACTTGCCTGAACCCGACGGGCCGCACAACACGATACGCTCGCCCTGCTTGACGTTCAGGTTGATGTCTTTCAAGACGTGGAACTGGCCGTACCACTTGTTGACGCCCTGCATCTGAATGATGCCTTCAGGGCTCGTCGACTTTTTGATTGCTTCGCTCATTTCAGAACTCCTAACGCTTGTGGCCAGTGTCGAGCTTGCGTTCCAGATGCATGGAATAGCGCGACATACCAAAACAGAAAATCCAGAACACCAGGGCCGCGAACACGTAGCCTTCAGTGGCCATGCCCAGCCATTTCGGGTCGGCGGCAGCTTGTTTGACGCTGTTGAGCAGGTCGAACAGGCCGATGATGATCACCAGGCTGGTGTCCTTGAACAGCGCAATGAAGGTGTTGACGATGCCGGGGATAACCAGCTTCAGGGCTTGCGGCAGAATCACCAGGCCCATGCTACGCCAGTAACCGAGGCCCATCGCTGCAGCCGCTTCGTACTGACCTTTTGGAATCGCTTGCAGACCACCGCGCACCACTTCAGCCACGTAGGCTGACTGGAACAGGATCACGCCGATCAGTGCCCGCAGCAATTTGTCGAAGTTCATGCCTTCAGGCAGGAACAACGGCAACATCACCGAAGACATGAACAGCACCGTGATCAACGGCACGCCGCGCCAGAATTCGATAAAGGTCACGCAGACCACTCGAATCGCCGGCATGTTCGAACGACGGCCCAATGCCAGGACAATACCCAGCGGCAGCGCGCCAGCGATACCGACAGTCGCGATCACCAGGGTCAGCATCAGGCCGCCCCATTGGCTGGTCGCCACGGCGTCCAAGCCAAACACGCCGCCATGCAGCAGGCACCAGGAGATGATCGGGTACAGCACCAGGAAGCTCAGGCCATACACCGCTTTACGGTGAAAACGCGAGATGAACAGCGGTGCCACGCCAATGACCGCCAGCCACACGGTCAGGTCCACGCGCCAGCGCAGTTCCGGCGGGTAGTAGCCGTACATGAACTGGCCGAAACGCTGCTGGATGAACACCCAGCAGGCGCCCTCCTTGGTGCAGTCGGCGCGGGTGGTGCCGACCCAGTTGGCGTCAAGGATCGCCCACTGCAGGATCGGCGGTACCACCAGGTAGATGAGGTAGAACGCGAACAGAGTCAACAGGGTGTTGAGCCAACTGGAGAACATGTTCGCGCGCATCCACGCCACGACACCGATGCTACGGTTCGGTGGCGGCATGTCAGGTTTGAAAGTATGTGTGCTCATGCGCTTTTCCTTACCGCTCGATCAGCGCAATGCGCTTGTTGTACCAGTTCATCAGCATGGAAATGCTGATACTGATCGCCAGGTACACGCTCATGGTGATGGCAATGACTTCGATCGCCTGCCCGGTCTGGTTCAGCACCGTACCGGCAAACAACGAAACCATTTCCGGATAACCGATACCGGCCGCCAGCGAGGAGTTCTTCGCCAGGTTCAGGTATTGACTGGTGAGCGGTGGGATGATCACGCGCAGGGCTTGCGGGATGATCACCTTGCGCAGGGTCGGACCGTTGCGCAGGCCGAGCGAGTGCGCCGCTTCGGTCTGGCCGTGGCTGACCGACTTGATGCCCGAGCGCACGATCTCGGCGATGAACGCCGCGGTGTACACCGTCAAGGCCAGGGTCAAGGCCAGAAACTCGGGGATCAGTACCCAGCCACCGACGAAGTTGAAGCCCTTGAGTTCCGGCATTTCCCAATGCACTGGCGCGCCGAAGATCAATGCGCACAGCGCTGGGATTACCAGAAACAGCGCCAGGCCGACCCAGAACTTATGGAACGGCACACCCGTCGCTTCGAAGCGTTTGGTGGCCCAGCGGCTCATCAGCATGATGGCGACAATGGCCACAACGATGCTGACTACAAACGGCCAAAAACCGTCTGAAACCAACGCTGCGGGCATGTTCAGGCCGCGGCTGCTGACAAAGAAGGTGTCGCCGAAGTTGTGGCTGTTGCGTGGCCCCGGCATGGTCAGGAACACCGCGAAGTACCAGAACAGGATTTGCAGCAACGGCGGAATATTGCGGAAGACTTCCACATAAACAGTTGCCAGCTTGGCGATGATCCAGTTCTTCGACAGCCGTGACACGCCAACGATGAACCCGAGGATCGTCGCCAGGATCACGCCGATGAACGTCACCAGCAGCGTGTTGAGCAAGCCGATGCCAAACACCCGGGCATAACTGTCCGATTCGGTGTAGTCGATCAGGTGTTGAGCGATGCCGAAACCGGCACTGYGCTCAAGAAAGTCGAAACCGGAGGTGATGCCCCGGTGTTGAAGGTTGGTCTGCGTGTTGTCGAACAGATACCAGCCCATAGAGACCACCGCCACAATGGTGATGATCTGAAATAACCACGCACGCACTTTGGGATCGCTGAGGCTGAGCCTCTGCTTTGGTGCGCCGATTGAATTTTGCATGAAGTGCCCCGGATGTAATGGAACAGAACATCACCCGGCGGTTGGCCCGCCGGGTGACAGAACCATCAGCGCACTGGTGGTGCGTATTGAATGCCGCCGTTGTTCCACAGAGCATTCAGCCCGCGGTCGATTTCCAGCGGAGTGTTCTTGCCGAGGTTTTTCTCAAACACTTCGCCATAGTTGCCGACTTGCTTGACGATCTGGACGACCCAGTCCTTTTTCACTTTCAGGTCTTTGCCGTATTCGCCATCGGTACCCAGCAGACGGGCAACGTCAGGGTTCTTGGTGGACTTGGCTTCAGCTTCGACGTTCTTCGAAGTGATGCCTGCCTCTTCAGCGTTGAGCATGGCGTAGCCAACCCAGCGCGCGATAGCCAGCCACTCGTCGTCGCCATTACGCACGACCGGGCCCAGAGGCTCCTTGGAAATGGTTTCGGGCAGTACCACGTAATCCTTCGGCGAGGCCAGCTTGCTGCGCTGGGCGAACAGCTGGGACTTGTCGGAAGTCAGAACGTCGCAACGACCGGACTCCAGCGACTTGGCGCTTTCGTCAGAGGTGTCGAAGGTGATCGGGGTGTATTTCAGACCGTTGCCGCGGAAGTAGTCGGAAACGTTCAGTTCGGTGGTGGTACCGGCCTGGATGCAGATGGTTGCACCGTCCAGTTCCTTGGCACTCTTCACGCCCAGCTTGTTGTTAACCAGGAAGCCGATGCCGTCATAGTAAGTGATAAAGCCAGGAAACTTCAGGCCCATGCCCGAGTCGCGAGAGCTGGTCATGGTGGTGTTGCGCGACAGAATGTCGATCTCGCCCGACTGCAGCGCGGTGAAACGCTCTTTGGCGTTCAACTGACTGAATTTGACTTTGGTCGCGTCGCCGAAAATGGCAGCCGCTACAGCACGGCAGTAGTCAGCATCGATACCAACGATCTTGCCAGTGGAGTCCGGAACCGAGAAGCCCGGAAGACCGTCACTCACACCACACTGTACGAAACCTTTTTTCTGCACTGCATCCAGGGTTGCACCCGCCTGAGCGAACCCGCTGATACCGAGTACTGCGGCTGCAGTCACGATAGCCAGGGTGGATTTCAACATCTTCATTCAAACCTCCAGTTTTGCTCTTGTTGTGTCGGAGCTGAATCCTTCCGCACCCTTTTGAGGCGTAATCGACCCTTATTGGTTTTTTTTAGGGTCAACCGGCATAGGACCTGCGCTATGAGTCTAGTAGGAGAAAATCCACATCATGGATAACTCACTTCTCACCAATCGGCCGAACGGGCTGTAGCCCTTTCACGTTCGCGAAGCCCGTAACGGCCACTGGCGAACATCCATCACCGGATTCTTTGCTATCCCGCGGTCAGCAGTACACTGATAGTGTTACCGCAAGGCGCGAGATGGGTTGCACCTTTTCCCCTTAGCAAAGCCCGTACCAGACCGCTTGCCGAAGCAATTGCGCGACAGGTCAATAGCAAAACTTGTAGCCTTGCGACATCTTCTTAACTGATCAACCTGGCGCGCACTCTGACCTCGCACCCAATGAGCGCGCACGCACAACAATGGAGCAGCCATGACCGAGCCCCTTATTCTTGAACCCGTAAAGCCCGCAGACGCCTGCGTTATATGGCTGCACGGCCTGGGCGCCGACCGTTACGATTTCCTGCCGGTCGCTGAAGCGTTGCAGGAAAGCCTGCTGACCACCCGTTTCGTCCTGCCTCAAGCGCCGACCTGCGCCGTCACCATTAACGGTGGCTACGAGATGCCGAGCTGGTACGACATATTGGCCATGAGCCCGGCGCGCGCGATCAACCGCGAGCAGTTGGAAGAGTCGGCGCAACGAGTCATAAAGTTGATTGAAGTGCAGCGAGCCAGCGGAATAGACGCTTCGCGAATCTTTCTCTCAGGCTTTTCCCAAGGTGGAGCCGTGGTATTACACACCGCGTTCCTGAAATGGCAGGGGCCGTTGGGTGGCGTACTTGCCCTCTCCACCTACGCGCCCACGTTCAGCGATGAACTCGAACTTTCAGCCAGCCAGCAGCGTATTCCGGTGCTGTCTTTGCACGGTCAATACGATGATGTGGTTCAGAACTCCATGGGCCGCAGCGCTTACGAGCATTTAAAGCAACGTGGTGTCACCGTGACATGGCAGGAATACCCAATGGGCCACGAAGTGTTACCCGAAGAGATCCGCGACATCGGCGTCTGGCTTGCCGAGCGTTTGCGTTAACGGTTATGCGAATTGCAGCCCATTGATCATCCCACTACGCCGCGCCCGATTCTTGCATTACACTGGCCGGCGTACATTCCTTAACCAATTGATGAGATGACCGTGCTCAAAGCACTCAAGAAAATGTTCGGTAAAAGCGAGACTGAGCAGCTCGCGCCAGTTCCCAGCGCTCCGTCTCATACCCCCAGCCACCGCACCGACGGTAATCAGTCTGGCCGGACCGCAACCGCAGCGGTACCGAAACACGAGCCGATGACCACTCCGGCCACCCAACCTGCCCCGGTCGTTGCCTCTGAACAGCCGCGCAACGAAGCGCCGAAACCGGTAAAACCCCGTCGCGAACCCAAGCCCAAGGCACCCGTCATCCCCTGGAAACTCGAAGACTTCGTCGTCGAACCCCAGGAAGGCAAAACCCGCTTCCACGATTTCAAACTCGCCCCGGAACTGATGCACGCCATCCAGGACCTGGGCTTTCCGTACTGCACGCCGATCCAGGCCCAGGTGCTTGGCTTCACACTCGCAGGCAAAGACGCCATCGGTCGCGCCCAGACCGGCACTGGCAAAACGGCCGCGTTCCTGATTTCGATCATCACCCAACTGCTGCAAACCCCACCGCCCAAAGAGCGTTACATGGGTGAACCGCGGGCACTGATTATTGCTCCCACCCGCGAACTGGTGGTGCAGATCGCCAAGGATGCGGCCGACCTGACCAAATACACCGGCCTCAACGTCATGACGTTTGTCGGCGGCATGGATTTCGACAAGCAGCTCAAGCACCTCGAAGCCCGTCACTGCGACATCCTCGTGGCCACCCCGGGTCGCCTGCTCGACTTCAACCAGCGCGGCGACGTGCATCTGGACATGGTCGAAGTGATGGTGCTGGACGAAGCCGACCGGATGCTCGACATGGGTTTCATCCCACAAGTACGTCAGATCATTCGCCAGACGCCGCCGAAGAACGAGCGTCAGACGCTGCTGTTCTCCGCGACCTTCACCGAAGACGTGATGAACCTCGCCAAGCAATGGACCACCGAGCCATCGATCGTCGAGATCGAAGCGCAAAACGTCGCCAGCGAAAACGTCGAGCAGCACATCTACGCCGTTGCCGGTGCCGACAAATACAAACTGCTCTACAACCTGGTCAACGACAACGGTTGGGAGCGGGTGATGGTGTTCGCCAACCGCAAGGATGAAGTACGCCGCATTGAAGAACGCCTGGTGCGTGACGGCGTCAACGCCGCGCAACTGTCCGGCGATGTGCCGCAACACAAGCGCATCAAGACCCTGGAAGGCTTTCGCGAAGGCAAGATTCGCGTATTGGTCGCCACCGATGTCGCCGGTCGCGGCATTCACATCGACGGCATCAGCCACGTGATCAACTTCACCTTGCCAGAAGTCCCGGACGACTACGTACACCGTATCGGGCGTACCGGTCGTGCAGGCGCCGATGGCGTGTCCATCAGTTTTGCCGGTGAAGATGACTCCTACCAGTTACCGTCCATCGAGGCGTTGCTGGGTCGCAAGATCAGCTGTGAAACACCACCGACGCATCTACTGCGGGCGGTTGAGCGCAAACGCCCGTAACCGGGAGCTTGCAGAAGAGGCGCAGCCGGAAACGGACTGCGCTTTTTTTTCGCCCCGCTTTTTTACAAGAGCTTGCCCAATACAACTAAAAGTCCATAATGGACAAATTAGTTTAATTCAGCGCTCGGAGCCGGCCATGTCCAGTACGCCTTACGTGATCACCCAATCCCAAGCCCGCGAACTGCTGGCGAAAGTTGACGTGCCGCAAATCCTGCGCAAACTGTTCCGCGACCTGGCCGCGGGCCAAGCCGTACAACCGGCGCAGCAACTGGTGGAATTCCCTCAGGGCGCTGGAGACTTCATCAACTACCTCGGCGTGTTGGCGCTAGACGGTGTCTACGGGGTTAAGACTTCGCCGTACATCGTGCGCGAACAAGGTCCACTGGTGACCGCGTGGACCCTGCTGATGTCGATGCAGACCGGCCAGCCGTTGCTGCTGTGCGATGCCGGTGAATTGACCACCGCACGCACAGCCGCAACCACCGCCGTAGCAGTCGATGCACTGGCGCCTTTAAAGGCGCAGCGTCTGGCGCTCATCGGCAGTGGCAAAGTCGCCCAGGCGCACCTGCACTACGTCAAGGATCTGCGTGATTGGCAAAGTATCAACCTGTATTCACCGAGCTTGAGCGACAAGCATTCAGACGCATTGGATCAGCTCAAAAGCCTCGACCCACGACTGACCATCGTCGACAGTCGCGAAGAGGCGATTCAGGACGCCGAAGTGATCATGCTGAGCACCTCGTCCGCAGGACCGGTGATTGACCCGTCGAAGTTGAGCAAACCAGCGCTGATCACCTCGATCAGCACCAACGCCCCGCGCGCCCACGAAGTGCCGCCGAAAAGCCTCAATGACATGCAGGTGTTCTGCGACTATCGCCTGACCACGCCGGGCTCGGCGGGTGAGATGCTGATTGCTGGTGAGCAACATGGTTGGGACAAGCGCTTGATTCTCGGCGACCTGCCCGACCTGCTCAGCGGCAAGGTACAGCGCCCCGATTACAACCGGCCGGTGTTCTTCCGCTCCATCGGCCTGGGCCTGGAAGACATCGCATTGGCCAATGCCCTTTACCAACTGCTGCGTTAACACTTGACCCTGTGTGAGCTGGGCTTGCCCGCGATGCAGGCGCCACGCTCTGTCAGSAACACCGCGGTGATGCAATCGCGGGCAAGCCCGGCTCCTACAGGGTTCCTTTATATCAATGGCATTTGCGCCCCATCAGGAGACGTTCATGAGCCAGGCAGATTTCATCATCATCGGCGGCGGGATTGCTGGCGCTTCCACCGGTTTCTGGCTGTCGCAGCAGGCCAGGGTCATTGTGCTCGAACGCGAATCGCATCCGGCCTATCACTCCACCGGGCGCTCCGCCGCGCTCTACACCGCCGCCTACGGCACGCCTCAGGTTCGCGCACTGACCCAGGCCAGCCGCGATTTTTTCGACGCCCCGCCCGCCGGTTTCTGCGAACACCCGTTGCTGACGCCGCGCGGTGAGATGACCGTGGACTTCACCGGCGACCCCGCAGAGTTGAACAGTCAGTACCTCAGCGCCAAAGCCACAGTGCCCGAAATGCAACTGCTCAGCGCCGACGAAGCCTGCGCGCGCATGCCGATCCTGCGCCGGGAAAAAGTCCATGGCGCGATCTACGACCCGACCGCCAGCGACATCGACACCGATGCCCTGCATCAGGGTTACTTGCGCGGCATCCGTCGCAACAAAAGCGAAGTCATAACCGATACCGAAGTGCTCGGCCTGACCCGCGATGCCGAGGGCGTGTGGCAGGTAACCACCAACGGCCGGACCTTCAGCGCCCCCGTCATCATCAACGCCGCCGGAGCCTGGGCTGACAAAATTGGCGCAATGGCCGGCGCCCGGCCGCTGGGCCTGCAACCGAAACGGCGCGCAGCCTTTATCTTCGCCGGCCCTGAGGGCGTCGACATCCATCACTGGCCAATGCTGGTCAGCCTCGACGAATCGTTCTACATGAAACCCGACGCTGGCATGTTCCTCGGCTCACCCGCTAACGCCGACCCGGTAGAACCGCACGACGTACAGCCAGAAGAACTGGACATCGCCATGGGGATTTACCAGATCGAAGAGGCCACCACCCTGACCATCCGCCGTCCGACCCGAACCTGGGCCGGGTTGCGCAGCTTTGTCAGTGACGGTGATTTACTGTCCGGTTTCGATCTGCAGGTCCCGGGCCTCTTCTGGGTGGCAGCACAAGGTGGCTACGGCATCCAGACCTCGCCAGCTATGGGCCAGGCCAGTGCGGCGCTGGTACGGGGTGAAAGCTTGCCCGAGCAGCTCACGCGTTTCGGACTGAACACCGACATGCTCTCCCCCGCTCGCCTGGGCTGATAGCCTGTTCAGGTGACGTGTCCACACGATTACGGCACACTTCCAGCGCCCCTTTTGCAGGGCGCTGACGCTGCCTGGAGCTCCACTGTATGAACGCACCTGAAAAAGACCCGGCGCTGGACAATTACCGAGCGATTGCCGATGCCATCGCCACGCTGTTCTTCCCCCATGCCGAGGTGGTGCTGCACGACCTGCGCACGCAAAAGATCGACTACATCGCCAACAACCTGTCGAAACGGGAAATTGGCGATGACGCCGCGCTGGAGGACATGCTCAGCGATGATGTCAGCGAAACCAACATTGGGCCGTACGAAAAGCTCAATTGGGATGGCCAGAAGATTCGCAGCTTGAGTACGGTATTGCGCGACAGCGAAGGTCATCCGCTCGCGGTCCTGTGCGTCAACCTGAACATCTCGCTGTTCGAAAATGCAAAAGCGGCGCTCGATCTGTTCCTGTCGCCCAGCAAACTGATCCCGCAACCGGACTCATTGTTTCGTGATGACTGGCAGGAGCGGATCAATACCTTCCTGCACGCTTGGCTGCGTGAACGTCAACTGAGCCTGAACCTGCTGACACGCGACCACAAACGCGAACTGGTTTTGGCGCTGCACGCCGAGGGTGCATTCAAGGGCAAGAGCGCGTCGAACTATGTGGCCAATGTGCTGAACATGGGACGGGCGACGGTTTACAAGCATTTGAAGGAATTGAAGGGCTGAAATTTATGTTGGCTGGTCGGGCCCCATCGCGGGCAAGYCCGGCTCCCACAGGGAATGTGTGGACGACACAGACCCCTTGTGGGAGCCGGGCTTGCCCGCGATGACGGACTATCAATCGCCGTAGATATCGGACTTGAAGTACTTGTCCGAAATCTTCTGATATTCGCCATTGGCACGAATGCCATCAATGGCCGCGTTCAATTCGCTCACCAATTGAGCATTGCCCTTGCGCACCGCAATCCCCGCACCCTCACCCACGTATTTCGGGTCCTTCAACTCCGGCCCGACAAACGCGTAACCCTTGCCACGCGGCATCGACAGGAAGTCATTCAAAGGAATGGTGTCGGCAAAAATGGCATCGAGGCGGCCGGCGGCCAGGTCCATGTAGATTTCTTCGTTGTTGCTGTAGCGCTTGACGTTGACGCCCTTGGGTTCGAAAACCTCAGTGGCGTAACGGTCGGTGGTGGTGGCGCGCTGCACGCCAACGGTTTTGCCTTTGAGGCTGGCGTATTGGTCATCGACCACCGCGCCTTCCTTCATCACCAGACGGGACGAGGTGAAGTAGTACTTGTGGGAGAAATCCACCGACTTCTTGCGGTCATCGTTGATTGTCATGGAGGACAAGGCCATGTCGATTTTCTTCACTTTAAGGGAAGGAATCAGACCATCGAATTCGCCTTCGACCCACACACACTCGACCTTCATCTGCGCACACAGGGCATTGCCGATCTCGTAGTCGAAACCGACAATCTTGCCCTCGTCGGTTTTGGAGGCGAATGGCGGGTAGGCGGCTTCAATACCGATGCGCAGGGCTTTCTCGGCGGCAAACACGCTGCTGCACACCAACAGGCTCAGGGCCAGACCGGTGATGAGGGGGTATTTCTTCATGTTCGTTCTCTCGCGGGTTGTTGTTGGTTTGGCAAGACAGAAGAAAGAGCTGAAACGGGAAATGTTTTTTGTACTTGGAATTCCATACTGGACTTTTATGTATTAATCGTCAATCGGGTGTGCGTAGTTCGCAGCGGCCGATGGTCGGGTGGCAAATCAGCAGATTTTTGGTGTTGGAAATGACGCCATCGCGAGCAGGCTCGCTCCCACAGGGGCTCTTTGTCGAACACAAATAATGTGTTCATGGAGATCTACTGTGGGAGCGAGCCTGCTCGCGATGACTTACTTGAGGGCACCACAGGAACTACCGCTTCCAGCGATCCGCCGCCGCATGATCACTGTCCCGCCCTTCCACCCAGCGCGAGCCATCGCTGGTGTTTTCTTTCTTCCAGAACGGCGCGCGGGTTTTCAGGTAGTCCATGACAAAGGCGCAGGCGTCGAAAGCCGCCTGACGGTGGGCGCTGGCGGCGCCGACGAAGACGATCGGTTCTCCCGGTTCCAGGGCGCCAATGCGGTGCAGAACTTCCATCTTCAACAGCGGCCAGCGCTGCTCGGCCTCCAGGGTGATCTTGCCCAGAGCCTTCTCGGTCATGCCCGGGTAATGCTCAAGAAACATCCCGGCCACATCAAGACCGTCATTAAAGTCGCGCACATAGCCGACAAAACTCACCACAGCACCTACGCCCACATTGGCGGCGTGCATGGCGTTGACTTCGGCACCGGGATCGAACGCCGTGGACTGCACACGAATCGCCATGGATCAGCCCCCGGTCACGGTCGGAAAGAACGCCACTTCATCGCCATCGCTGACCGGCTCGTCGAGCTGGCAAAGATCCTCATTGCGGGCGCACATCAGATTCTGCTCGCTCAGCACATCGGCACCGTCGCGTTGCGCCAGTAATGCGCGCACGTCATCGACCGAGGCGAAATCACCTTCAACCTTGACCGAGTCCACGCCAAGCGCTTCGCGGTATCGAGCGAAAAACCTCACTGTCACGTTCATGGCTGATCTGCCTGGAAATGACCGCTCTTGCCACCGACCTTCTCCAGCAGCCGCACGCTCTCGATGGTCATGCCGCGATCCACGGCCTTGCACATGTCGTAGATAGTCAGTGCTGCCACGCTGGCGGCGGTCAGCGCTTCCATTTCGACGCCGGTCTGCCCGGACAACTTGCAACGCGCGACGATGCGCACGGTGTCGTCACCTTCGGCACTGAGCTCGACTTTGACGCCGGTCAGCATCAGCGGATGGCACAGGGGAATCAGATCGCTGGTTTTCTTCGCCGCCTGAATGCCGGCGATGCGCGCCACGGCGAACACGTCACCTTTGGGGTGACCGCCACTGACGATCATCTGCAGGGTGTCGGGCAGCATGCGCACCAGCGCTTGGGCCGTCGCTTCACGGAACGTCACGGCTTTTTCGGTGACGTCGACCATGTTGGCGCGACCTTGGGAATCGAGATGAGTCAGCACGAGGCCTCCTTGAGGCAGCTGCAAGCGGCAAGCTACAAGCGGCAAGTGAAAAGCGCAGTCCGGTTGTAGGTTTGGGAAGGGAGTATTTAAGCAGCCGAACGCCGCAAGCTACAAGCGGCAAGTGAAGTTCACTTGGTTCGCTTGAAACTTGCGGCTTGCAGCTTAAAGCTTGCAGCTCAGAGGTGAGACTCTGCGTATTCAGCCAGAATCGAGCGAGGTACCCCTTGCAGGGTGATATGCACACCGTTAGGGAAGTCTTTGAAGCGTTCGGTCAGGTATGTCAGCCCGGAGCTGGTCGCGGACAGATAAGGGGTGTCGATCTGCGCCAGGTTGCCCAGGCATACCACTTTGGAACCGGCGCCCGCACGGGTGATGATGGTTTTCATCTGGTGCGGGGTCAGGTTCTGGCACTCATCGATCAAAATCAGACTCTGCTGGAAGCTGCGACCTCGAATGTAGTTGAGGGATTTGAACTGCAACGGCACTTTGCTGAGGATGTAGTCGACGCTGCCATGGGTGTTTTCGTCATCCATGTGCAAGGCTTCGAGGTTGTCGGTGATGGCGCCCAGCCAAGGCTCCATTTTTTCTGCTTCGGTGCCGGGCAGGAAGCCGATCTCCTGATCCAGGCCCTGCACGCTCCGGGTGGCGATAATCCGGCGATAGCGCTTGCTGACCATGGTCTGCTCGATCGCCGCGGCGAGTGCGAGGATGGTTTTACCCGAACCGGCAGCACCCGTCAGGTTGACCAGGTGGATATCCGGATCCAGCAGGGCATACAACGCCAGGCTCTGATAGATGTCACGGGGTTTYAGGCCCCAGGCTTCCTGATGCAGCAGCGGTTCCTGGTGCAGGTCGAGGATCAGCAGCTTGTCTTCGTCAATTTCCTTGATCCAGCCGACAAAGCCCTGTTCGTCGATGATGAACTCGTTGATGTGCACAGCCGGCAGGTTGTCGATCATTCTCACCTGGTGCCAGGTGCGGCCGTGATCCTGGCGGGTTTCGACATTCTTGACGAGGTCCCAGAATGACCCGGTCATGTTGTGGTAACCGTTAGGCAGCAACGAAACGTCGTCAACCAGTTGGTCGGTGCTGTAGTCCTCGGCCGCGATCCCGCACGCCCGGGCCTTGAGGCGCATGTTGATGTCTTTGGTGACCAGCACTACGGGCAATTTGGGTTCGCGAGCGTGCAGATCAATCAATTGATTGATGATGATGTTGTCGTTCAGGTGTTCGGGAAGAATGATGTTCGGTTCGGCGCGTTTGCTCATCAGAATTGACAGCAAACCCTTGGGCCCACTTTTGCCACGCTGGATCGGAACCCCCAGCTCTACATCTTCAGGACTGGCATCGCCCAGCGTCTTGTCGATGAGGCGAATGGCCTGACGGCATTCAGCAGCCACGCTGTGATGCCCGCTCTTGAGCTTGTCCAGCTCCTCAAGCACGGTCATCGGGATAGCAACGTGGTGTTCTTCGAAGTTAAGCAGGGCGTTTGGATCGTGAATCAATACGTTGGTATCGAGTACATAAAGGATTGGCTGGTTGGAAGAAGAACTACGTCCGTGATCATCCATACTCGGTCACCTTTGTGGGAGCCAGTCGACGCAATACCATGACAGTGCTGCGCCTCGAAGTGGCCACCGAATTCACCTGCGAGGATTCAAGTGAACTGCACACAAGTTGGGTCTTGGGAGACGCCACCTGTGTTGCAGGTTTCGGCGGTCTGTCTTCGTAATACTCCAAAACCCATGACAGAAAAAAGTACTTTGACGTTTTTTTGAAGTTTATTTTTCAGAGTGACCAATAACACTTGGCGGACTGCCATCACCCCGTTAAAGTCGGAAGTCCGCCTGCATCGAAATCCCTCCCCAAAACGCCAAAAACCCAATGTTTACGGCGCTTGTGTCAATTAGCTGCGTTTCAGCGAAAACCGTCCTGACAGTCTTCCCAACCGATCCCGCTTTGCGCCGTTTGCGTGATGAGCCAAGGCAGCGCCGTTTTCACCGCGTCCTGCTTCACATTGAAATTGATCACGCCGTGGCGCCACAGCAACATCAGCGTCAACACCCGTTGCGCACTCGGGTTGCCCTTGAGCTTGCCCGCCCCGTCCTGCGCATCGATATCCCATAACGCTACCCGCAAGCCCTGAGCGTTGAAGAAGCCTTCGGCATCAGAGCGACGCTGGCCATCGGGCGGACGAAACAGCGGCACGTAATTTTCCGGCAACTTGCTTTTGACCAGTTCGACGCTGCGTCGCACCGAGTCCTGCCAGTCCTGCCAGTGGCTGTGGGAGCGAAACTCCCAGCCCTGCACGCCGATGCATTGCTGCGAGTACATCGCTTGCAGACTGGCCACTGATTGTTCAGCCAGACGCGTCTGAATGTCCTTGCCGAGGACGAAAAACGTGCCGCTGATGTTCGACTTGCGCAGGTACTCGGTGACCCAACCGGTGTTGTCTGGTGCGACGTTGGCGGCGCTGTCGAAGGTCAGTAAAAACAAGCGGTCATGCATCCCGTCGCCGTTGCGCTCATAGTCGCCAAAACGATCGACTTCGCTGCTGGTCTGCGGAAACAGGGCGGCCTTGCGTAGCTGCTCGTCCAGGTACTTGGCGTGGAACAATCGGCTCGGTTCGGCCCACTTGATGTAGTAGCTCTCGTCGCTGACCTGGAACTTGGCCGCTTGCCCGCGCAAGGTGTCCATGTCCTCGACCAGGAAACAGAAGGACGCATCCTGATCGCAGCTTTGCTGGGCGAAGTTGTAGTTGGTCAGCAAACGCTGCCACAGGCGCTGGCGCAGTTGGTTGACCGCTTCCAGATTGATTTTGCGCAACCCCAGATGCAGGGCCAGGGCGGGTTCATCCAGCGATTCGCTGGCCAGCAGCACACGGGCAAACATGAGGATTTCGGCCCGCGACGCCACATCGAACAGGATCGGGCTGCTGAGCTTCTCTGGCCAGGTGCTGCGATCAAGCGTCGCTGCATCGCCGGGCGCCGCCAGGGCGCCAAAGCTCAACAGCCAGGCCGAGAATAGAAAAACGATACGCAATGGGATATCTCCATAACAAAACCCGCGCGGCACTATATATCGAGACGATCAAAAGATCGCAGCCTCGCGTTGCTCGACAGCTGCTACGGGACCGGGTTGTCGTCCGAAGGTGTAGCAGCTGTCGAGCAACGCGAGGCTGCGTACTTTCCCATGACACCACCCATCACCTATGACACCCATAGCTGGAGTCATCACGGACAACCCCCTAGAATCGCGCCCACGATTAAAGGAGACGACTTCATGCTGATGGTGATTTCCCCCGCCAAGACCCTCGATTACGAAACACCGCCGGCGATCCAGCGCTTTACCCAGCCGCAGTACCTCGATCACTCCCAAGAGTTGATCCTGCAACTGCGCGACCTGACACCGGCGCAAATCAGCGAGTTGATGCACGTCTCCGACAAGATCGGCGGGCTCAACGCCGCGCGATTCGGCAGCTGGACGCCCGCGTTTACACCGGAAAACGCCAAGCAAGCGCTGCTGGCTTTTAAAGGCGACGTTTACACCGGCCTAAATGCACAAACCTTCAGCGAAGCCGATTTCGATTACGCCCAACAGCACCTGCGCATGTTGTCCGGCCTGTATGGCCTGCTGCGCCCACTGGACCTGATGCAACCGTATCGGCTGGAGATGGGCACCAAACTGGCGAATGCCCGTGGCAAGGACCTGTATGCCTTCTGGGGCACGCGAATCAGCGAATGGCTGAACGAAGCGCTGGCCGATCAAGGCGATGACGTGCTGCTGAACCTGGCGTCCAACGAGTATTTCTCGGCCGTCAAACGCAACGCCTTGAACGCGCGCATCATCAATACCGACTTCAAGGACCTGAAGAACGGCCAGTACAAAATCATCAGCTTCTACGCAAAAAAAGCCCGCGGCATGATGAGCCGCTTCGTCATCGAAGAGCGCATCAACAACCCCTCCGACCTCAAGCAATTTGACGTTCAGGGTTACCGCTACAGCGCCGAGCAATCGAAACCGGACAATCTGGTTTTCCTGCGCGATCACGCTCCCGAATAAATGCACACATTGGGTGCACGACATCGACAACCTCGTCGTGCACCCACCGCAGATCGTCCAACAATCTCCCTCCTGTATAGCCGACTAATTGGCGCCAAAAAACCATCATCTGTTTTTCTAACTTTAGTTTCACTCGACTTCGATATTTTTTTTCAGTAGTGGCACTGAAAAATTTTATCGGTAGTGGCATAAAAATATCGAAGCCGATAATAACCCCATATATCAAGGG
>NZ_JBFUKU010000062.1:0-44196 GCF_056400685.1 Pseudomonas sp. P5_A12
GAATAGTGCCCTGAATAGTGCCCTGGCGGGTCGGTTCCAGCGGCGTAGCGTTACTGACTTCCAGGGCGATTTTGATCGCCACTTCGTTATTCAAGTGCACGATCGGTTGCACTTCGAGCTTCAGACCGACATCGAGGTAGGTGACGCTTTCGGTGATCACCGGCCCTTGAGTCGAAGGCACCGAGGTCGCACTGATGATCGGCACGCGCTGACCAATGTGGATGCGCGCCTGTTCACGGTTGGTGACACGAATCACCGGGCTGGCCAGGGTGTTGATGTCGTTGTCTTGCGCGTTGATCTTGGCTTGCGGCGACGGTGAAATGGTGATCCGGTCAGAGGTGATGCCTTTGAGTTGATCGAGGATGGTCACGGGCGAACCGTCGGTGTTGATCACGCCGAAGGTGTTCGGCCATTGCAGGCCGAGGTCGAGAATCCGTTGACGGGCGACTTCCATCACCTCCACTTCCAGCACCACTTCCGGGTTGGACTGATCCTGCGATTGCAGGAGCTTTTCCGCCATGCGGATGGCGTCTTCGGAGTCGCGCATGGTCAAGGTGTTGAGGCGTTCATCGACAAACACGTCGCGGGTCTTGAGCATGGTTTTGATCATGTTCAGCGCAGTGTTCGCATCGATGCTGGTCARGTAGAAGGTGCGCATCACCAGTTCCTGGTAATCCTTGAGCTTCTGCGGTGAGTCCGGGTAGATCAGCAAGGTGTTTTCGTTCACCACTTTCTGGTGCAGCTGGTTCTGTTGCAGCAGCAGTTGCACGGCGTCTTCGATGCGCACGTCACGCACGAAGATCGTGGCTTTCATGTCCGGGCGCAGGTCCTTGTCGAAGATGAAGTTCAACCCGGCCACCTGGGACAGCACTTCGAAGATGGTTTTCAGGTTGGCGTCGCGAAACTCCAGGGTTACCGGACGGTCCAGTCGGGTGCGCAGTTGTGGATATGGAATCACGTTGCGGCTCTGCACCAGGCGAATGTTGGCTTGCAGTTCCAGGGCGCCTTGATTTTGGGGGTCGAGTTCGAGGATCTGTTTGACCTGACGGTCGGCCCCGTAAATGTCACCACGACGCAAATCCCCACGGGCCAGTTCGAGTTTTTCATCCATGCTGCGCAGGTACTCGAGTTGACGCAACGCGTCCTGGGCGCGACGGTTGTTCGGTTCGATGTTCAGCACCCGGCCATAGGCCATGCGTGCAGAGGCGAAATCCCGTTGTGCACGGTCCATGTCGCCTTGGGTCAGCAAATTTGTCACTGCCAATGCCCGTCCGCTGGTGAGGGCTATGTGCAGCGAGGTATCGCGAGGGTCTTCGCGCAACCCTTCTTCGATACGCGCCAGGCCGGCTTCGTACTGTCCCGACTCGATCAGTTCGGTCCCTTCCTTGTTCGCGATCTGCGCCGAACTGCAAGCGGCCAGCGCTGCAACAATGCAGACGCTCAACACCAAACGGGATTTGTTCATTGCTCGCTCCCCACAGACAAAGTCTGGGACACATGCAGAGGCAAGTAGACAAAGCTCAGTTCCACATCGGAAATCCGCTCGATCCGCCAGTTGTCGTCGATCACATCCCCTTTGCGTACGACGTATATTTTTTCGCCGCTCTGCAAAAACACTTGCAGGTCGGAACGGTCATGAATCCTGCCAACGAACTGGAAAGGCATCGGCGGTACGCTGGGGGCTTGGACCACCGGGGTCTGGTTGACGGGTTCTTCGATGACGCGGGCCAGAGTCTGTGCCGGCTTCCAGCTGCGGGCGCCGAAGAGGTCGCCGGCCGGACTCAAGTCCTTGATCACTGCCGGTTTGCCATCGGCAGATACCGCCGGCAGCGCGCCGCCGGTTTTGCCTTTGGCCGGGGTGGTTACGGCGACAGTACCCTCACCCTCCTCCTCCGCTTGTTGGAAATATTGAGGTCCCCAGGCCAGCCCCGCGGCCACGCCGAAGAACGCCACCCAACTCATTACGCGCTTGGTATTCATCATGACCTCGACAGATAAAGGGTCATGCGGATCCGCCCGGTCAGGTCGGTGTCGGCGATTTTTTTACGCTGAAACTCCATGTCTTCCACCACCACCGCTGGCAACTGGCCAAGCAAGGCGTGCAGGAAGCGCCGCAATTGTGGATAGCTGCCGCGCACCGGCAGCAGAATCTGGTAGCGGGCCAGGTGCGTCTTGGGGTCGACGCCCAGTGAATATTCACCACGGGACAGGGTGATGCGTTCCTGGGCGGCCAATGCGTAGATCTTGTCGATGGCCACGGTGGCCTGAGGTTGCGCTGGCAATTTGCTGCGGAAGTGGTCGAGTTGGCGTTGCGGCACTACCGGGGCAGCGACGCTGCCGTCTTCGACCTTGGCCAGGTACTCGCCGGCTTCACGGGTCTGCTGGCTCAGTTGTTCTAGCGCTTGCCAGTCCGGAATCAAGCCACCCAAGCCATACACGAGGGCCACCAGCAGCAGCACCATACCGGCCAGGCCGGGAATCCCGAGACCTTGCAGGTATTCGTGGATGATCAATTTAGGGATTCGCATCGCCGATCTCCCAACTTGCCGACAGGTTGAATTGCACCGGGTGTTCCGGCACGTTGGCGACGATTTCGTGGCTGAGCAACGACACGTCGGACAGCTCGTCGCTGGCTTCCAGGCGTTGGTGGAATTCGAGCATGGCTTCCAGATCCCGCGCCTCGGCGCTGATGCGCACCTGACCTTTGCGGGCATCCGGGGTCAGGGTCAGCAAGGCGACGTTTTCCCGCGGCATGGCTTCGAGCATGGCGAACAAGCGTTCCCAAGGCCGACGCAGTTGCTGGGAGACTTTGCGCATTTCGGCCAGGTTATGTGCCTGCTCGCGGATTTCGGCGGGGGTCAAGGTGACTTTGCTGCCGGTGTCGCCGGTGAGCGCACGCTGGGCGTGCTGCAAATGCCCTTGCTGTTGCGAGGCCTGTTCGTCGAGATGCTGCTGGGCCAGCAAACACACCAGCGCCAGTACCACGCCACCGCCCAGCAAGCTCCAGCCCAATGGGCCGGAACGGCGACGCGGCTGGAAGTCGAGCATCAGCGGGCGCATGTCAGGCCACCGCCCGAGACATGACGTACAAACTGTCGCGTACGGATGTCTGGTCTTCTTCAAGGGTGCGCAACTGCACACCGGGCACGTCAGGGTGTGAGTCGATGCGCGCCGGGGCATGCAGGTAGAGTTTGAACGGCCGTTCGCTGGTGGAAGCCTGCAGTTGGCTTTCACGGCCGATCAGTGCGGTCAGTGCGGCATCGCTGTCACTGCTGCCCACCGAACGCACCGCCACCCAACGCCCTTCCCGCGCCAGCAGCAACACACTGCGCACCGGCTCGGCCACCACAAACAGAAAGTCGTCACCTTCAAAGCTCTTGTCGAAGTGGTTGAACGCGGCCATCAGGTACGGCTGCACCGAGCGCAAACGCAGGCCGCGCCCGCTGGCCAGACTGCGCAGGCGCGTCAGCAAGTCTTGCGGCAGCGCCGTGGCGACCCGGTCGTAACCCGCAGGTTCGGCCGACAGCACGATGCTCCAGGGTTGAGCCGGTACACCGTAAAGGTCTTCGAAGCACAGTTGGGCGAACCCGAGCAATTCGTCGGGGGTGCTGATCGCATCGCTCCACGGCACCAGGCAGAAACGGCTGAAGTGCCCGGAAATCACCACACTCAACTCCGCACCGGCATGAGCGTGTTCACCCAGCAAACGGTCGAGGGTTTCGAGGGCGACTGCCCAGGCATGGAAGCCTTCGTCGATAAAGCCGACGCTGCCCAGCCACAGGGTTTCGCTGCCCTTGCGCTGGCCCAGGCCGACCCCACTGGCGCCGAGGACGGCGATATACCGATCACGAGACAAATGTGACACGATTGATCTCCTCGAGTGTGGTCCGCCCCTGTTGCACCAATTCCAGTGCCGACTCGCGCAGCAGACGCAGGCCGCGTTTGCACGCGTGGGCCTTGATTTTCGAAATGGGTTGGCGCTCTACAATCATTTGCCGCAGCTCATCGTCCAGGTGCAGCAACTCGGCGATTGCACTGCGCCCGCGATACCCGGTGCCCCGGCAGTGGCCGCAGCCCTTGCCATGCACAAAGTGGTAGTGCCCGACTTCTTTGGGATCGAGACCCGACGCCTGCAACTCGTCGTCGGTGGGGGTGACCGGCGCACTGCAACTGGCGCAGACCAGGCGAATCAGGCGCTGCGCCAGCACCGCGTTGAGGGCCGACACCAGGCTGTAAGGGTCGATTTCCATTTGGGTGAAACGACCGATCACGTCGAACACGTTGTTGGCGTGGATGGTGGTGAACACCAGGTGACCGGTGAGTGCCGATTGCACGGCAATTTGTGCGGTGTCCGGGTCGCGGATTTCACCGACCATGATCTTGTCCGGGTCATGGCGCAGGATCGAGCGCAAACCACGGGCAAACGTCAGACCTTTCTTTTCATTGACCGGGATTTGCAGCACGCCCGGTAGTTGATATTCCACCGGGTCTTCAATGGTGATGATCTTGTCCACGCCGTGGTTGATCTCGGTGATCATCGCGTACAGCGTGGTSGTTTTGCCGCTRCCGGTCGGCCCGGTCACCAGCACCATGCCGTAAGGTTCGGCCGCCAGGCGCCGCAACTGGCGCAGGGTTTCCTCTTCAAAGCCCAGCGCCTGCAACTGCACGCCGCTGACCTTGTCGGCCAGGTCCTGTTTGTCGAGGACCCGCAGCACCGCGTCTTCACCGAAAATGCTCGGCATGATCGACACCCGGAAGTCGATCTGCCGGCCGCTGATACCGATCTTGAAGCGACCATCCTGGGGCACGCGTTTTTCGCCGATGTCCAGTTCGGCCATGACTTTGACCCGGGAGATGACCTGCTCGGCGAATTCGTTGCCCTGGATTTTACTGATGTTGTTCAGCACGCCATCGATCCGGTACTTGATCACCAGGCCGCTGCCGGTGGTGCCCAGGTGGATATCACTGGCATGCATTTTCAAGGCGTCATAGAGGGTCGAGTTGACCAGTTTGACGACGACGCTGGCGTCTTCGCTGATGCTGGTCAGGGACAGGCTTTGCAGGTTATCGATTTCGACGCCGGTATCGGATTGGGCATTGAGCGACTCCACCGCGTGGAAGCTCTCTTCGTGACGCGCCAGGTAGGCTTTGAGGTCGTCGGCATGCACCAGGTACAGCGGAGCACCGTGCAGGCAGTCGTCGATCCAGGCCAGGCGCGCCGTATCAAAGGGGTCGGCAAACACGCCTATTACCGCGTCTTCGTGACGCAGCAGGATAAATTCGCGCTTGAGGCATTGGGCCAGGGTGACCCGGTCGAATACGGGGATGGCCTTGAACAGGCTGTCGGTGTCGAGCACCGGATAATGCAGGGTGGTGCCGAGGCACTGGATGAAGGGCATCGGGTCCAGTTCGCACAACACCCCAAGGGCTTCCAGTACCCGCTCGCCGGAACTGGTGGCGCGGGCCCGGGCCTGGGCTAATTGTTCACTGGAAAAACGAGACGGTACGCAGTCCAACAACGCCGGTTCGACGGCAAGGGATAGACGGTCCATGAAATGCTCTCCAACACCCGGGGCTTTAAGCCCTGTCGGCGCGGCGAGTCATTGCGGCGTGTGCCGGAACGTCTTGTCGCGCCAATTACTCCCCGGTGAGCAGTTGTTCGTCGTCTGGCGCCAAGGAGACCGAGGTTTTTTTTCGGCGATCCACAAGCACCCAACTACCGTCGTACAACTGCAGCGGGAAACTCTCGGTCCTGCTCTGGCGTCGTTCGACGAATCCTTCGGAAGCGCTTGTGCCCGTTTTGGGTTCGCGCTTCATCCCTAAAAGGTCACAGACTGCTCGGGCCAATTCCGCCAAAGGAAACGGTTTGAACAGGATATGGCTGACTCCCAGTTGCCGGGCCCGCTCACACACTTCAGCGGTTGGGTGCCCGGTAATCAGCACATAGTGGCACTTCCTGTTTTGGCGGACGGCATCGAGCACCTCAAAGCCTTCCATATCGGGCAAGCGGTAATCGAACACCATCACATCGGGTGCAAATCTTTCGACTTCGCCGATAGCCTTCGCACCGTCGTTCGCTACCAGGACTTCCAGCCCTTGCGCCTCCAGATAATCATGGAGGTTTTGTGCAAGCAGCTTTTCGTCTTCAACCACCAGTATTTTGTTTAACAAGGTCGACTCCTTGTAACCACAGGTCCGAAATTCGTGCCTGGGAGTACGCGCCCTAATTAGGCTAACGCACACTTCATGCCAGACTCAGAGCCGGTTTTCGGCCGGCACATCTCTTTGATTTTCATGATGAAACTTTTTCGCCCACAAAACCCATTCCCCAAAAACGGGGAAGCGTCAGGATTTGTCATAATGCTTTCCCCACTATTGGGGGGACAAGCTTTATTCATCATCAATGCGTTCAATTCGATTGTTTGATCGAAGCTGCGCCAAGACTTTCAGGCGAGCCTGAGCCTGATCCTGTCGGGCAAGGTACGCCCGGACCATTTCAAGCCCCTGCATTTCTGGGACATTGACCGCCTCCGAGTGGTTCTGTACATAAATCAAATGCCAACCCACTGGCGTGCGCACCGGCTCACTGACGTCACCCGGCGCCAGCGCAAAAGCCGCGGCTTCGAACTCCGGCATCATGCGCCCACGAGGGAAAGTGCCCAAGTCCCCGCCTTCGCTGGCCGTCGCGTCTTCTGAGCCGGCCCTTGCAACGCTGGCAAAGTCCTCGCCCTGGCTGATTTTCACGCGCAACTCGGTTAAGCGTAGTCGTTTCGCTTCCACTGTGGCGGCATCGGCACCTTGGGGCACCTTGATCAGGATATGTCGGGCCTGGATTTCTTCGGGCCGGCTCATGTCGGCGCGGTGTTCCTCGTAAAACGCCCTGACCTGTTTTTCATCCGGCTTGCCCACCTGAAGCAGGTCGGCAAAGACCTGTTGCGCCGCCAACTCACGGCGGGTGTATTCGGTAAAGCTGGCTTCATCGAAACCGGCGTCTTCGAGCCGGCGGGCAAACACTTCTGGCCCGCCGATCGCTTGCCGGGTCTGGGCGATCTGGTTTTGCACATCGGCATCACTGATCACCACGCCGCGCTTGACCGCTTCCTGCCACAACAACTCCTTGTCGATCAACGCGTCCAGCGCCTTCTGCCGCAGTTGCTTGTAGGCCTTGGGGTTACGAATGTTGCCCACGGCCCTGCCCTGGTCTTCGAGGAATTCGGCGAAATAGCGCTCCAGGCGAAACTCGGAAATCTCCTCGCCATTGACCCGCGCAGCGGCCGGCCCGTTGTTGCAGAACGCCACCGGGGCCCACAGTGTCAGCAGTATCAGCACAGTGTTGAGTTTCATGATCGACCTCCGCTCAAGGCATGACACCAATGGATTTGTAAGGGGCGACCAGGAAGAAGCGCTGGTCGGGCAGGTCCACCGTGACCACATGTGCACCGCTCAAGCCCAAGCGACGGCCCGGGCCAAAGCTGATCAGCGGGGTCAGCCCGGTATCGAAATCGTGCAGGCCTTCCAGGGCACTGATGAGCTTTTCGCGGCTGGCGTCGCGCCCGGCCTGCTTCATGCCTTCACTCAACAGTTGCATCGAACTGTAGGCGCCGACTTGCAGCACTGAGTGCTGACCGCCAAGCCCCTGTTTTTGGCGCAACTGCGTCAGCGCCACACGCCCGCCCAGCGTCCAGTCACTGGGCACAAACGGGTAGGCCAAAAACAACCGACGGGAAAATCCACTGGGCACGTTCAACACCTCACCGGCCACCTGATTCGACGTGGCGAACAGGTAAGGCACCTGCCCCGCCGTTTGCAAACGTTCGGCCAGACGACTGAAACCGCTGCCACTGCCCAGGTAAAACACCGACCGCGAGCCCAGCGGCAGTTCGTCCTGCATCGAGTCGTAGGATTGCAGACGCACCTGTTTCCAGGCGTTATCTTGCAGATACTGACCGAGGTTTTGTGCCGCCAGCCGTTGGTTCGGTTCGTCCGGGTAGGTAATCAGCGTCGGCCCCTGGAGCACACGCAAGCTGGCGGCGGCGTAGTTGGCCAGGGAGATCAGCTGTTCGCGCAGCCCCGGCAACGGTTCAAAGATTTGCCGACTGGCCTGCACCGAGCCCTGCAACGAAAGCGGCCCGATCAGCGGAATCCCCGCCCGTTCCAGACGCGCCGCCAGGTCCGCGTCCAGCGCCGGTGCCAGTGGTGCAATCAGGGCGAACACCTGTTCCTGATCGATCAATTGGTCCAGCGCCCACTCGGCGCTGTCGCGATCCAGGCCAGGGTCGAGAATGGTCAGGCGCAATTGCCGGCCATGAATGCCGCCCAAGGCATTAATCCGCGCCACGCTGCCCTTGAGCACTGCCGCTACTGTGGCGCCCTCGTCGGCCAAGGGTCCCTGACTGGGCAACAACGTGCCCAAGTGCAAACTGTCGGCGCTCAGACCGGGGTCGCGGTCATCGGCCACACGCTTGAGGTAGGCCGTGAGGTTGCGCTGATCTTTCATCGACAGCACGAACCGCGGCATCGCCGGGTCGAGTCGGTTGTTGGCAGGGTCGCGGCCTTGTGCAACGGCGCGGGCCAGCGTGCCCTCGGTGTAAGCCGGATAATCGCGGCCGTTGATTTGCTCCTGGCCATAGCGGCTGGAGAGGCGCGACCAACTGATTTCCGGGGGACGCACCCCGCCTTCCGGCCGCCCCTGACCGTCAGCGCCATGACAGTTGGCGCACGGCAAGCTGCTGGCCGGCAGCAACATGTCGGCGGCGCCGACCCGTGCCATGACCGGTTCACCGCTCTCGGAAACACCTTCGCGGTACAGGCGCTTGCCCGCACTTTCGCTGGGGGTCAACGCTAACGCATGAGCGGCCAGAGGAATGCCGCCAAGCAGTAGCAGGCCGAAGACCAGGGACGTTTTCATGGCGCGCGCACTTATCGATCCGCCACGGGCATGGTCAGCAACTGCAAGCGCTGAGCAATGGCGGCGGCCGGGGCATCGGGGCGAATTTTGCTCCAGCGCTTGTTGGCCACATCACCGACGATCAACTGCGTTGAATGCTGTTCGGGGGTCGGCACAGTCTGGCCGATACGCCCCAGGACAAGGTCCATTTGCGCCTTGTCGCCGGTAAGAAAAAGCCAGTGGGGCCCATCGACGCCCTGTTTCAAGGTATAGGCCTTGAGTACCGCCGGTGTATCACGCAGCGGATCACTGGTAAGGGAGATAAAGGTGATGCCATCCGCCTTGTCGCCCAGCAACTCACGCACTTCCTTGAGCTTGCGGGTGATCAGCGGGCAGGCATCGTTGCAACTGGTGAAAATCACGTTCAGCAGCACCACGCGGTTTTGCAGCGCGTCACTGTAGAAACGCAAAGTCTCGCCGTTCTGATCCTGCAACGGCGTGTCAGTGAACCAGGCTTGCGCGTCGTGCGTGCCGGTCGCCGGTTGCGCGGCAGCCACCGCCGGGGCGGCTTCTTCGTGCCCTTCGTGGGCAACCGCCGACCAGCTGAACAGGCCAAAGCACATCGACATGAGGGTCAAGGCGAGCATTCTCATGGCTGTTGCTCCATGGCAATGGCGGTGTGTTTGGCGTGGGTATTGCGCTGGCCGCTGAGTTTCTCGACCTCACGGGTCAGCACCGTCGGGTCGGTGAACCCGTAGTAGCGAGTCCAGTGACGGTTGTTGCCGTCGCCGACGAGGATCAATGGCTGATGGTTCTTGAAGTCACCGCTGAACGAGCCCAGGCCTTTAAGGGTTTCATTGATCGACTGCGAACTGCCGGTCAGCCAGCTCCAGCCGGGGCCTTTCTGGAAGTTGCGAGCGTAGTCGTTCAGGCGTTTGGCGTCGTCGCGCTGCGGGTCGACGCTGATCGACACCAGTTGCACCTCGCCGCCGACCCGCGCCCCGAGCTGCTTTTGCACCTTGCCCATGATTGAGGACACCACCGGGCACACCGTGGTGCAACTGGTGTAGATGAAGCTCATAACCACGATTTTGTTGCTGATCAGGTCCTTTTCCAGGCGCACCGGTTGACCGTCCTGGTCCACCAGTGCCACATCGGCGAACTTGACTTGGGCACTTTCGGAACTGGCGCTTTTGGCCGGCATGTCGTGCCCGGCGTGCTCATCCGCCGAGTGCGCCAGGGCTTGGCCGATACCGGCAGTCAACAGGCAGAACGTCAGCAATCCACGATGTGCGAAACGGTTCATGTCGGTGTCCTCTTCAGTTCGTATTGCCGGGCAGAACCCGCACGCTGGCAAAAGTCTTGTCGTCAAAATTCGCACCCAGCGACGCCGCCCGGACGTGCAAGTACCACGCGCCGTTCTGGTCCAGGGTCACCGGAGCCTCATAGATGCCGTTGCCCACGTCGAGGGCGGCGACTTCCTGAACCCGTGAAGTCGGGGCGAGGAAGTAGCGCACCTGCACATCCTTGACCCCGCTGCGCTGGGCTTTCTGCTGGCCCTCGACGATGCGAAAGCGCACCACGTAAGGGCTGCCGATGGCGGTCGTGGCCTTGTCGAGCATGAACTCTACTTTGGGCACGCCAGCGTGCCGGGCGAGTTGTTTGTCGGGCTCAACCAAGGCCGTGAAGCAATGGATGATGTTCGGTTGATTGAGCAGAAACGCCACGTCGAAACGCCCGGCCGAGGGCAGCTTGATCCGCGCGCTGTACAGCCCTGGCTCGACCTCGCGCAGGCTGCGGTCGATGACCATCGCCGCCCGTGCCACTTGCCCGCGATTGGGGTAGCCGGACATCGGCGCATTCATGCCTTCAGCGTAGAAATAGGTGGTGTTGTCCACCGGATTGACCACAAACACCGCGTTGTCGTCGCGTGACACCGCCAGGCTCGACGCCAGCGGCAGGTCACCGGCCAGCCGTGGCGGCTGCGGCCCGGCTTCGAAACCCTGGCTGATCGGCATGCGTCCCTGGCCCAGCGACGACAGGTTGATCATCGTGACTTTGGCCGACGCCAGTCCGCGGACATAGGCATACGCTTTGGTAAACACCACTTGGTAGGGCTCGGCGGATACGTCCAGATCATGGATCAGCGAGTCGGTGGCGGCGTCGATCACCGAGGCCTGGTTCTCCAGCGTGTTGAGCACAATGCCGAATCGACCGTCAGCGCTGAACCCCATCGGCCCAAGGCCCTGTTTCATCTGGATCACCCGGCGCACCGCCAGGCTGGCGCTGTCGACCACGGTCACGGTGCCGTCCTTGCCATCGGCGACATACACCGCCTGGGACAGCGGCGAGTACGCCACCGACAGCGGGTGCGAGCCGGTCTTGAGTTGTTTGCTCACGCTCAGGCTGGCGATGTCGATGATGCTCAATGTGCCGTCGTCGCGGTTGGTGACGAAGGCAAACCGGCTGTCCTTGCTGAAGGCGATTTCGTGATGCCCGGCCCCGGTGGCCAGGTGTTTGAGGGTCTTGAGGCTGTGGGTGTCGATCACCGTGACGCCGGACTCTTCGGCTTTCGAGGCGTTGTTGCCGACCCACAGCAGACGTTCATCCGGTTGCAGGGCCACACGCACCGGGTTGCTGCCGGCGGCGACCGACTCCAGCAACTTGAATTGCTCGCTGTCGATCACCGCCACTTCCCCCGCCGTCGGCATCGACACAAACACCCGTTTGTTGTCCTTCGGAGTCACCCAATCCATCGGCGGCTGCTTGAGGTTGATCCGTGCCATGGTGCTGGTGATGCCCCCCACCGATACCGACGGATCGACCACCGAAACGCTGGCATCGCGATTCATCACCAACAGGAAATAGCTGTTCAGGTCCAGCAACGGCCGCGCGCCAATGCTGGATTTGAGGAACACCCCGACCCGCGACTTGCAGCTTTGCTCGCGGCCCTGGGCCTGGTCAGCGGCGACGGCTTCGGGGTCGAGCCAGGCACCAGGATTGACGCCCGACAACGGTTGGCCCGAGGTACTGTCATTGACCCGGAACTGCACGTCGGCAAATTCACCTTCGCGCAGCACACCGTCCTTGGCCAACGGCTTGACCTCAAGCGCCACCGAAATTCCGTCACGGGAGAGATTCTGGCTGCTCCAGGTGTCCGGCAGRGAGACCTCGCTCGGACTGTTGGGCGGCGCGGTGCGCCACACGCCGAGGCTGATCAGCGCAACCCCGACGACCAGCGTACAACTGGCGATTTTGATGGTCCTGTTCATCGCTCTCTCCCCTCTTTAGTTCTTTTGCCTGCCGCCGCGCCCCCTGTGGGAGCGAGGCTGCTCGCGATAGCGTCATTTGCCTCACCCCTGACACCGAGGTGACTTCATCGCGAGCAGSCTCGCTCCCACAGGGACGGTGGCATTCCCCTCTCTCAGCCTACGGAGCCGGCGCCGGTTCCGGCTCGTTGGTCACCCGCAGCAAGCCCCAAAGCCCTGCGGTATTGCCGTAAGCCCCGTAATCCCGGTACAGGTAGTCGCCCGGTATCGCATTGGTGCCCCCGGCGCTCGGGTGCATGGAGCTGAAGTGCGCCGCCGGCAGGACGCTTTCGCGAGCGCCGATGTACATCGACATCGGGTTGTAGCCGAACCGCACCGATCCCACGCCAGGTGTCCACATCGGGTAACCGCCGGTGTCGCTCTTCTCCGCCAGGAACGGGTTGACCGACCAGACGTGACCGTCAAGCTGGAAGGTTGAACCACGGCTGCCACCGGTCGGCATCAAGATGTGGGTGCGGAACGGTTGCCCCGGTTTGACATACAGCACCGGCGTCTGCGGATCGCCGCCCACCAGCGCGTTGCTGTAGGCCATGTGCGCGTTGGGCACGTCGCCGTAGCCGTAGCCGCCGGCGTGACCGAATGGCGCGTCCGGTGGCAGGCCGAAGCGGAACCACAACGGCTCGGTCTTGTAGTTGATGGCCATGCTCGAGTTGTCCTGTGGATCGGTCGGTACCCCCTGACCTTCAGCGGCAATGCCTTCCACCGGCCGACCATTGGCCCAGCGAATGTTCAAGGCTTTCTGCCAGACCATCGCGAAGTCGCGGTAGATGGTTTGCCCCGGCGCGGTGACCGTCGCATTGGCTTTGCGCGCGTCCTCAACCCAGGTGGCGCCGACCGGCAGGATGCTCATTGCACCACCGAGGCCTTTTTGTGGCTGCTTGATCACGTCCGCCGGGGTGAAATTCAACCCGCCGAACTCCACCGCCGTGGCGTTGATGTTGTCGACACTGCGGCCCAGTTGCGTGATCGGTTTGCCTTCGCGCTCCAGGTGCCCGGCGTAGTACTGATAAGTACGCGTCGGGTACGCGCCGCTGCTACCCACGCGTGGTGGCACGGTCTGGATCGGGTTGGCGCCGACGTTGGTGCCGTCGGATTTGGTGATGTCGTACGCCAGCAGTTGCGCGTGCAGGCCCACGTGGCTGGACGGCCGGATCAAGTTGTTGCTGAAGGTGGTTGAGCCCTGGCCGCTGTTGCGATCACGTTTGACAATGCCTTGCATCACCGCCGTCTGGGTCAAGTCCGGCATGACCACTGGCAAGCGGTTTTCCAGGGTGATGTTGATGCAGTCACCGGCCGCCGCACGCAGCACCAGCGGTTCGACAGGCACGCCGGGCTTGAGCTTGCCGGTGTTCGGGTCGAGGTCGGTTTTGCGCACGTACAGAATCGCGGTCGGATCATGCAGCGGCCCACTCTGCCCGCCGATGGTGAAGGTCTCGCCATCTTCAGGGTCGGTCACGGTGACCTGAGGAATGTTCACCGTTCTGGAGTTGTAAACCAGGGTGCCACCCGCCGGGTTCAGCGGCCCGCCGACATGCTGGCCGAGCCCCGCCGGATCCGCGATGGACAGGTTCAGCGGATTGCCGAGGATGTCGTTGGCCAGTGCCGCGACCACTTCATAGTTGCGTTGCACGGTAGGCCGAGTGCCGATGCCGTTCGGGTTGGCGCTGATCCGTGGGCAGGAACCATCGAAGGCCACGGTGTTGCGCATGCCGGCCGGTTTCGGGTTGTTCGGCAGTGCGAACAGGTCGTTGCGTTGCGCAGTGTAGTTGCGCATCACGCCCCAGATCCCGCTCCAGTAACCTTCCAGGGACGCATCCATCGAGTACAGATAATCCCCGGTGGTTGCCGCCGAACTGGACAGCATCGAGACCGGTGCAATGAAGCCCATCTGCTCGGAGATCCCGATCATTTGCGACGCGCGCCAGCCGGAGTTGGAGCTGTTGCCGAAACCGGAACCGCTCTGCAGCCATTTCACCCCGTGCAGGGTCACGTTGTGCTCTTCTTCGTGACCGCCGGCATGCACCCGCAGCCGTACATTGTCACCGGTGTAGGTACGCAGCATCGGGGTGAACGGGTCACCCGGCTCCGCACCGCCACGGTTGATGTGTGGCGGGAACAACGTGGTGCCGCCGGTGGGGCCGGTGGCAGCGGTGATCTGGTTGGGCGCCAGGTTCATCGCCGGGATCGCCCGGTCGGTACGGCTTTGCATGGCGTACGAAAGGTCGCCGCCGAGGCCATCGGTCTGCATGCCACGCTTGCCGTCCGGGCCGACCTTGTTCGGGTCGTACACCCGCAGGGCCAACGGCTCGTTGCGGTAATTGACCACGAACATACCCGGGTCATCGACCGAGATGGCTTGTGGGCAAGGCCGGCTTGGGCAGCCCGGAACCGCCCCGCCCTGAACTTCGACTACGCCCTCCAACAGGTTGCTGGCGTTGTTGCGCACCGGCGGGTTGATTGCGTAGCGGAAGCTGTCGGCGGTGGCCGGGAAGGCTTGCGCATCCGGTACGCCATTGGGGCCGGCGCCGACGTACACACCGGCTTCATAAGCGTGCTGGAAGTCGCTGTATTCGAGGAAGAACTCACGGAAGCTGTCGTTCTTGCCGTCGCCGTCCAGGTCTCCGGTAGACACCACGGCTTGCCACGAGGTCGGCCCGCCATCCTGCCGCGCGCCGCTGTACAACGGTTCGCCGGTTTCGGCGTGGAACCAGGTGGAACCGGCTGGCTCTGCCAGTACGGTGGCGTACAGACCGATTTGTTGGTGCGTCGATGGGCCTAAGTGGTCGTGGGTGAAAATGGTCCCCAGGCCACGGTCGACACCTTTGCTGTTGACCACAGGGTCGATAAACCAGCGCTGCATCGCCGTGCGCGCGCCCACCCAGTCAGCCCGGCCATATTGACCAAAGAACGGATGCGCCTTGGCCACCGGGCACACCGGCGTGCCGTTACGCGGGTCGGTGCCTGCGCACTGGTTGAACAGACGAATGGCGTGGATGCGCTCTTGCACGGCACCGGGGGAAAGCACGCCGTCTTCATAGTTCCAGCCGTTGGCCGAGCCGTCAGCGGCGGTCAGGTCCCATTTGGGCAGGTGGATGTGCTGGCCGATCACGTCGGTCGGTGTGCGCACCTGATAGTCGTCCATCTCGTAGATGGCCGGCACCAGGTTGGTTTGCTGGTACTGCACGCAGTCGAAGGTGTTCATGCGCATCACCAGCGGCTCTGGCGGACGCTGTTTGGTGATCACCGGCCAGGCGTCTTCCCACAGCGCCAGGATGCGCGCTTGCGGGAAGTGGTAGCCGACCTTGTTGTACACCGCATCAAATTGGATGTTCGCCGCTTTGTAGATGCGTGGACGGTCGGCGGTGAAGGTCGACGAACCGGTGAACGACAGGCCATCGATCCGTTCGCCGCTGTTGAACTCGCCCGTGCCGGCGCTGGCGGTCAGGCGTTTTTGCCGATCGTCCATGCACGGTTCGTAGTAAGGCGCACCCGCCGTCGGCAAGGCGCCGTTGGTGCGGAAGTTGCGCGCCACGACCTGATTGCCCGGCAATACGGCGTAGCTCGCGTGTTCTTTTTTGGCGTGGAACGCCATGGCCGCCTGTTCGACTTCGGTGCCTTCTTCAGGCATGTAAATCGGTTTGGCCCGGGTCACTTCCTTGGAGAAATCCAGCGAAGTGGTCACGGTGTGCGCCTCACCACCGGAGGAGAAACCATCCAGCGAGTGGCGCCCCAAACCGCCATCCCAGCCACCGGACTGCGCCGGGTCGAGGTTGGCCCACAAGGCATTGCCGCTGGTTTTCAGGGATTGCGCCTTGGCGGCGTCGAGCATGTCCAGCGGCGGGGTTGGCGGACGTTGGCCAACCGAGGTTTCCATGCCGCCGATCCAGAACGGATAGCCAGGGTTTTTCAGGCTGCCGTCGGCGTTGCGGTTGGCTTCGCTACGGTCGACCAGGGCCAGGGAACCGATGGCTTGACCACCACCGCTGCCACCGTGATGTTCGCCGTCGTCATCGCCCTCATCATCGTCATCGCCATGACTGGCCACCAGGGTTTCGCTGATCTTCGGCACGACCGCCACTTTACCCGGCATCGGCGCCATGGCTTTGCCTGGCAGCGGCACGACCGCTGGAATGGGCGTGCCGGCAATGATCTCGCCATCAGGCAAGGCCCGTGCACCCGCCGCCGGTTTACCGCTGCGCAGGGCGTAAGGTTCGCTGTGATAGCCGTCGTTACCTTGTTGGGAAACTTCGAGTTTGGTGCCTTCCTCAAACACATCGTGCACTCGCCACATGGCCCACATGCCTTGAGCAAAGTGCGGGTAGAAGTGGCAGTGATAGATCGCATCGCCCGCCACGCGGTTGCGGTTGCCCGAACCACCGTTGGCGATCTCATAGGTGTAACCGGCGCCCGGCCCGATGCCCTGGGCGTCTACATAGTCGGAGTTATCGTCGTTGGGGTTGAACAGCCATTGATGCCCGTGCAGGTGGAAGATGTGCTGCTCATGGCCGTTGTGGGTGTTGCGGAATTTGACGAAGTCACCAATGTAGCTGTGGTTGACGTTCGACGGCTCGGACGGATACAGCGCCATGGTCGCCTTGACCCCGATCTGGTCGGCGCGCGGCGTTTCACCCGGACGAATGTTTTCCAGGCCGACGTTGGCCGGTACGTCCACCAGCATCGCCACGTCCCCCACGGTGTGGGAACTGAGGAAGAATTCTTCATAGGCGCAGGACAGGCAATCGTGCATCGGCCCGACGCCCAACCGGTTGGCCATCACTTCGGCGCCCATGCCGCCGGATCCGTAGTTGATCATGAACGAGTCGCGGGTCGGTTCCAGTACGTGGGCCATCACCGGGTCTGCCCAATACGCGGGGAATGCCTGGGTCGCGGCGGTTTCATCCTGGAACTGCGAAGCGAAATCGCGGAACGGTTCCAGCCGGTTGGGCAGCGCCGGGTTGCGTTTGCCGATGGATTCCAGCGAATAGGTCGAGGGCGGGAAGCTGCCGTCGGCGTTGCTGCCCATCACGATCGCGTCGCTCTCGCTGGAGATGATTTCATTGCCGTCGACCATATTGATGATCGGCGTGCCGGCCTTGCCTTCACGGATCCACGGCTCACGCTGCGGGTAACGCGCCTGGTAATCGACAATCGGCTGGCCGGCCGGAGTACGGCCAGCGCTGGCCAGGCGCATTTCTTCTTCAGTCACGGTGTTGCGATAGCTGCGGCCACCCTTGGGCACCACCACCACTTCGCCGAACAGACCGTTGGCCACGTTGCCCGCATCGCCTTCACCACCGAAGGTGGCGCCACGGCTACTGGCAGCAAACGCGCCTTCGCGCTCGGCGTACAAGGTATAGGAACGGGTGGCGCCTGGCGGGATCAGCGTATTGGCGTTGCGCCCGGTAAAGGAGGCGATGTCGTCAATGCTGTTGACCGCTTGCAGGCCGTTGACCTGGAAGCCGACGTGGCGGTCGGTGACTTGTTCATCGACCTTGATATCGTCGGCATTACCGACTTCCACTTCTTCACCCTCGACTTCGGCGCCCTCGTGTTTGCCGGGGTTGGCTTGATACGCCAGCAGGTTTTGCAGGTTGATCGTCAGGCAATCACCGGCAGCCACACGCAGCACCAGTGGACGCGGACGCTTGTCGGGGCGCAGCGAGACTTTGCCCGGCACCGCCGCCCCGCCCTGGGCCAAAGACATATTGTTGTCATCAACCACGTCGCGGCGCAGGGCGAACATCATGCCATTCGCGTTCTGTGCACCCAGGCGGTTGAACATCAGCGGCTGATCCAGCGCCACGACGTTCGCCACCAGATTGCGCTCGCAACGCGCGGCAGCTTCGGCCAGCTCGATGCCGAGCATCGACGCCACCAACAGCAGCAGATTAAACAAAGACGGTGCGTAGGGTATGCCGGTCATGTTCACGGGCCTCGCTATAGGTGCTCACAGGAATAATTCTCGACAAGTGCGGTACAGCAATCCGCATGCCATAAATAATTTTGTTGTTTATCAGATAGTTACATTTGCAACTTGATAAGTCGGGGGGGTATTCCCCCACTTATTCCCCACTTTTCTGCCGGGTCAAAAATTCCCCACTATTGGGGAATGCCTGCACTCCGTTTTCGATTACAACGGCGCGTCCGCCGCCAGGCCCTGCAAGCGGCGGTACTGGCGCAAAACATCCGGCACGTAACGCTGGGTTTCGGCGAACGGCGGGATCACCCCGCCACGGCTGAGCACCGCTTGCGGCCCGGCGTTGTAGGCCGCTACCGCGAGGGCGATGTCGTTGTCGAACAGGGTCAACAGGCGCTTGAGGTATTTGGCGCCGCCCTGGATGTTGGACTTGGGATCGTAGACATCCTTGACGCCCATCTCCCGCGCCGTGTCGGGCATCAATTGCATCAGCCCGCCAGCGCCCTTGGGGGACGTTGCGTCGGCGTTGTAATGGGACTCGGCGCGAATGACCGCATGCAACAGCGCCGCCGGCACTTCATTGTCCGTGGCCGCCGCCGAGACCAGCTCGGCATAGGGTTGCGCAGCGATCATCTGGGGCTGCTGATCGAGACTGACGACCGCCGCGGTGGGCTCGTGAATGACCCGTTCATAGGTGCGGCCGGGACGGTGGACATTGGACAGTACATAGCTGCCATTGGCATCTATCGAAACGAAGACATCGGCCTGTGCCACGCTGTTCAACAACAAACATCCAAGTAATCCAGTGGTGAGTATTTTCATTTTTCTTCCTCCCCTGGCCGGCCCCGAAAAATGGGGCTATTGCCCCAATGACCGATCGTTGAACAGCTTTACGCAAGCTCTGTGCCGTAAGCGCGAAGGCCCATGGCACGGGGAGTCCAGACGGTTACCCAAACCTGAGCATGGCAATTGCATAAGCCTTTGGTGCGACCCTTCTGCCGAAAGTGTGAGGTCATCATGAAACAACGACTATTTCGTGCCCGGCGTACTCAACGCGGGTTCACCCTGCTCGAACTGTTGGTGGTGCTGGTGGTGCTGGGGCTGTTGGCCGGTATCGTCGCGCCGAAGTATTTCGCCCAACTGGGCCGTTCCGAAGTCAAAGTCGCCAAGGCGCAAATCGAAGGCCTGGGCAAGGCACTGGATTTGTATCGCCTGGAAGTCGGCCATTACCCGTCGACCGAACAGGGTTTGCAGGCGCTGGTCACCGCGCCGAGCGATGAAACCCACTGGACCGGCCCTTACTTGCAGAAAAAACTGCCTCAGGACCCATGGGGCCGTAACTACACCTACCGCTATCCCGGCGAAAACGGTGAGTACGATTTACTGTCCATGGGCAAAGACGGGCAACCCGGCGGCGAAGGCGAGAATGCCGAAGTCACCAGCTGGCAATGACGGGGGAAGACCATGCGCTTTCATCTCAAAGCCGTGGGCAAGGCCGGTGTGGTCTCGATGACCGTCGAGGCCCCCGGCCACAGCGAAGCCCGGCGAATTGTCGAAGACCAGGGCATGCGGGTGGTCAGCCTGCATGCCGATCGGCATTGGCGTGCCTTGCGTCTGCAAAAGCGCGAGACCTTTAACCTGGTTTTGTTCAGCCAGGAACTGACCACATTGCTCAATGCAGGCTTGCCGTTGATCGATGCACTGGAAAGCCTGGCCGAAAAAGAATCCGCGCCACAGGCCCGCAAAACCTTGAGTGAGCTGGTGCGTTTGCTTTACGAGGGCAAATCGTTTTCCCAGGCATTGGGCCAGTTATCAGGGGTTTTCCCGCCGCTGTACGTTGCGCTGGTACAGTCCAGTGAAAAGACCGGTGCCGTGGGCGAAGCCTTGGGCCGATATGTCAGCTATCGCCAGCGCATGGACGAGGTTCGGCAAAAAATCGTCAGTGCGTCGATCTACCCCATGCTGTTGCTGGTGGTGGGCGGTGGCGTGGTGTTGTTTTTGATGGGCTACGTGGTGCCGCGCTTCAGCCTGGTGTTCGAAGGTCTGGGGTCGAACCTGCCGTGGTTATCGCAAGTCCTGATGACCAGCGGGATGTTCCTCCACGCGCACCAGGGCGAATTCTTCGGCGGGTTGCCGGCGATCATCGCCGCCCTCACCTTCCTCCAACGCCAACCGGCCTTTCGTCGGGGCGTCGACCGTCTGATTGAAAAGGTCCCGGCGATCCATCAACGCATCTTCATGTATGAACTGGCGCGCTTCTACCGCTCGCTGGGGATTTTGCTGCAAGGCGGCATCCCCCTCGTCACGGCCATGGGCATGGTGCGTGGCCTGCTCACCGTGGCCTCCCGCACTCGCCTGGACGAAGCCTGCGAACGGGTGCGCGAGGGTCAATCGCTGTCGGCCGCGCTTGAACTCAATCACCTCGTGACCCCGGTGTCCCTGCGTTTGCTACGCGCCGGCGAGCAGTCCGGCAACCTCGGGCAAATGATGGAGCGCAGCGCCGACTTCTACGACGAAGAAATCAGCCGCTGGCTCGAATGGTTCGTCAGGCTGTTTGAACCGCTGCTCATGACGTTCATCGGTTTGTTGATCGGGGTCATCGTGATCCTGATGTACATGCCGATTTTCGAACTCGCCTCAAGCATTCACTGAGGCTCTGGAACGGGGTCGAGCGGTACGTTGCATTTTTTATCAACGTTACATCTGAATAAATCAGAACGCTGGGGTGTTCTTCTACTGAATCGGGCAACACGTTGCAGTGTTCATCTACGTTCCACCCCTGAACAAGAAGACGGAGAACGACATGCACATCAACAAGCTTTTACTTGCAGTAGCTATTGGCGCGGTCTTGTCGGCGTCCACCGTATTGATACCGGACAGTTTGTCCAGTATGTCGACCGCTCAGGCCAAGGATGGTGGCAGTGGCGGCGGAGGGGGTGGCGGTAGTGGCGGCGGTGGTGGCGGCAGTGGCGGTGGGGGCGGCGGCGGCGGCGGCAATGGTGGCGGCGGCGGCGGCAATGGTGGCGGCGGCGGCGGCAGTGGTGGTGGCGGCAATGGTGGCGGTGGTGGTGGCAGTCACGGTGGCGGCGGCAACAGCGGCGGTGGCGGTGGCAGTCACGGTGGCGGCGGTAACAGCGGCGGCAGTGGTGGAAGCGGTGGCGGCGGCAACAGTGGCAGCGGCGGTAATAGCGGCAGCAGCCACAGCGGCAGCGACCATGGCCCGGGCAATGCCGGCAACACAGCCTCCTCCAACTCCGGGCGCAGTGGCACGCACGCCGAACCAGGCGACGATCATGGCGTTCATGCCAACGGTGAAGCAGGCGATGACCATGGCGTTCATGCCAACGGCGAAGCAGGCGATGACCATGGCGTCCATCGTTCCGGTGAAGTGGCCCATGACAATGGCGTTCATCGTTCCGGTGAAGTGGCCCATGACAATGGCGTTCATCGCTCCGGTGAAGTGTCCCACAACAGGAATGGCGTGAATCGCTCCGGTGAAGTGTCCCACAACAGGAATGGCGTGAATCGCTCCGGTGAAGTCTCCCACAACCAAAATGGCGTTCATCGCTCCGGTGAAGTCTCCCACAACCAAAATGGCGTTCATCGCTCCGGTGAAGTCTCCCACAACCAAAATGGCGTTCACGCCAATGGCGAAATCGGCGATGACCGTGGCGTACATGCCAACGGCGAAGTCGGCGATGACCGTGGCGTACATGCCAACGGCGAAGTCGGCGATGACCGTGGCGTACATGCCAATGGCGAAGTCGGCGATGACAAGAGGAGCTGATAACCGCTAAACACAGAAACCCCAGAAATCCCCTGTAGGAGTGAGCCTGCTCGCGATAGCCATTTGTCATACGTCATTGATGTCGTCTGACACACCGCCATCGCGAGCAGGCTCGCTTTAACAGGGGCATCTGTGTGTGAGGCTTAGAGCCCACCCTCAGTCTGATCCAGCCGCTCGCGCAAAAACTCGATCAACGCCTGCACCGGTCGCGAACCCTGACGATGTTGCGGATACACCGCCGACAACGTCAACGGCTCAGGCCGAAACGCATCCAGCACCGGCACCAGCCTGCCGTCCTTCAAGGCAGCACCGACGATAAACGTCGGCAAGTAAGTAATCCCCATCCCGGCAATCGCCGCGTCCCTGAGCAACTCACCGTTGTTGACCCGCATCCTGCCCGTGACGTTGACGGTCAGCGGTTTGCCCTGCCCGTCGAACCGCCATTGGACCTGACGCCCGTGGCCGTAGGGCAGGCAGTCATGGCTGTGCAGGTCTTCGGGTTTGAGCGGCGTGCCACGCTCGGCCAGGTACGTCGGGCTGGCGCAGTACACACGCTGGATTGACGCGATGCGTCGGGCGATCAGCGTCGAGTCTTCCAGAATGCCGATGCGCAACGCCAGGTCGTAGCCCTCACCCAGCAAGTCCACCGGGCGATCGCTGAGGTCCACTTCTACGGTGACATCGCGATAACGCTGCAAGAACACCGGCAGCAGGCACCCCAAATGCGCCACCGCAAAGGACAGCGGTGCGCTGATGCGAATAGTGCCCCGTGGCTCGGTGGTTTGCCCGGCAATGCCCTGCTCCACCTGCTCGACCTCGCCGAGCAGGCGCAAGGCTGACTCGTAATAACTCTGCCCCAGCGGCGTGACGTCCAGCCGCCGCGTCGAGCGATTGAGCAAGCGCACGCCCAGGCGCTCTTCGAGTTGCATCAAGCGCCGGCTGACGAACTGCTTGGACAGCCCCAATTGATCAGCCGCCGCGGTGAAGCTGCCGGAGTCCATGACCTGGCAAAAAATACGCATGTCTTCGAACGGGTTCATTGTCACACTCTGGTTGACAGTCAAACACTTTATAGCCGCTTTTTCGCTTATCGGCACCCTATTAATCTGTGTCCACGGTGTTGCTGAGGCCTGAACCACAGTGCCAACAGCGACCTGAACCTTAGGTAACCAACGTCTGATTAATTAAAAAGGATTTACCCCATGAACCTTGTCAAAAAAACCCTGACCGCTTCCCTCCTCGCCCTCTCCATCGGAAATGCATTTGCCGCCGGCAGCCCGGGTGTCGAACACAACACTCAAGCCTTCCTCGAAGACCTCGCGGCCGGTGGCGGCAAGCCGCTCGAGCAGATGAGCCCGAAGGACGCCCGTGCGGTACTGACCGGCGCGCAAAACTCAGTGAAAGTGGATCTGTCAGGGGTGGATGTCAGCGACCGCGCCATCAAGGTCGATGGACAAACCATCAACCTGAAAGTCGTGCGTCCGGCCAAGGTCAAAGGTGAATTGCCGGTGTTCATGTTCTTCCACGGTGGCGGGTGGGTGTTGGGCGATTACCCGACTCACCAACGCTTGATCCACGACCTGGTGGTCGGCTCTGGCGCTGTCGCGGTGTACGTCGACTACACGCCGTCGCCGGAAGCGCATTACCCGACCGCGATCAACCAGGCCTACGCCGCGACCCGTTGGGTGGCCGAGCATGGCAAGGACATCGGCGTCGACGGCAAGCGTCTGGCTGTAGCGGGCAACAGCGTCGGCGGTAACATGGCGGCAGTTGTCGCACTGATGGCCAAGGAACAAAAAACCCCGGCGCTGCGCTTCCAGTTGTTGATGTGGCCGGTGACCAGCGCACAGTTCGACACCGGTTCGTACCAGCAATTTGCCGAGGGCCATTTCTTGACCAAGGGCATGATGAATTGGTTCTGGGACAACTACACCACCGACCAGGCCGAGCGTGCGCAGCCCCATGCCTCGCCGTTGCAAGCCAGTGCCGAAGCGCTCAAAGGCTTGCCCGCCGCGCTGGTGCAAACCGCCGAGTTCGATGTATTGCGCGATGAAGGCGAAGCCTATGCCCGCCACCTGGATGCGGCTGGTGTGCCGGTCACGGCCGTGCGCTATAACGGGATGATTCACGACTTTGGCTTGCTCAACCCGCTGAGCCAGATTCCTGAGGTGAAAGCGGCGGTTCGCCAAGCGGCACTGGAACTCAAGACTCATTTGAACTGAGCCCATACACTTCGCCACACAGCAATGTGTGGCGAAGTTGTTCTTAACAACTGGCTTATGTAGCAGCTGCCGAGCCTGCGAGGCTGCGTAGCAGTGGTCTTTCTGATACACCGCAGCGCATGATTCCACGACTGCTACGCAGCCTCGCAGGCTCGGCAGCTGCTACACGAACCCACAGAAGTTTTACGCCGGAGTTTAACCATGTCCTTCGTCCTTGCTCATCTGTTGTCGTGGAGCGCCGTGCTGTTGGTGATCGACGCCCTGCTCTGGCATCTGGCGCCATTCAAGCACCGCGTCACGCGGGTTGGCGTGCGCCTGGCGCTGTTTGTGATGTTCAGTGCACTGGTGATCAACGCCGGCGTCAGCCCATTGCAAGCACCGCTGTTTGGCGAGGATCGGGTAACGCAATTGGGCGCTACGGCGCTGGGGATTCTCTGGTGGTTGTACGCCGCACGCGTGCTGACTGAAGTCATCGGCCTGGTGCTGATGCGCCGCATCGGTCACAGCGGCCGCTTGTTGCAGGACGTCATCGGCGCACTGGTGTTTCTGATCGCTATCGTTGCAGCGGCCGGTTATGTGCTGGAGTTGCCGGTCAAAGGTTTGCTCGCGACGTCCGGGGTGGTGGCCATCGTGGTCGGCCTGGCCTTGCAAAGCACTTTGAGCGATGTGTTTTCCGGGATCGTGCTTAACACCACCAAGCCCTATCAGGTGGACGACTGGATCGTGATCGACGGCGTGGAAGGCAAGGTGCTGGACATCGACTGGCGCGCCACGCACCTGCTCACCCGCGCCGGTAGCACGGCGGTGGTACCGAACTCGGTGGCGGCCAAGGCGAAAATCGTCAATTTGAGTCGGCCAGTCAACCTGCACGGCGTGTCGATCAGCATTCAAGTGCCCAACCACATTCGTCCGCGTCGGGTGCTGGAGGCACTGGAACGCACGCTTCAGGGCAGCAGCAGTTTGCTGCTGGACCCGGCACCGAAAGCGGTACTCAAAGAAGCTGGCGAAACAATGTCCGAATACGTGGCCAGCGGCTTTATCGCTGAGCTCGGCAAAAAAAGCGAAGTGCGCAATCAACTGTTCGACCTCGCGCATCGGCACCTTGAAGCGGCGGGAATTTCCCGGCAGCTCGATGGCGTGATAGAACCGACGACCCGTGCTCGGGCGTTGCTGGACGAAGTGAAAATCTTCAGATCCCTGAGCGAAGACGAACGCGATCAACTGGCGCAGTCGATGGTTGCACAGCAGTACGCGGCGGGTCAGGTGGTGCTCGGACTTGGCGACGTTCCGGACAGCCTGATGGTCATCGCCACCGGCGTTGTCAGTGCCACCGTGCCTGACGGTACTGGGCTCATCGAAGCCGGCCGCATGGGTCCGAGTGAAGTGATGGGTGAACAGAGCATCCTTACCGATACGCCGTCCCAGGCGACGTTCACCACGTTGACCTCTTGCATCATCTACCGGATCGACAAATCGCTGACCCGCAGTTGCATGGAGCAACGCAGCGACATCGGCCAGGCCTTGAACAAACTGCAAGCGGTGAGGCAACAGAACAGCCGGTTGACGTTGCTGGCCAAACCGGTGCAAATCAAGAAAGGTGGTTTCCTCAGTTGGCTGCAAAAGCGCCAATCGGTGTAATGGCGCGCGCAGTTCATGTAGCAGCTGCCGAGCCTGCGAGGCTGCGTTCGGCTGCGAAGCMGTCGCAAACCYRAGACTTCGGTCTTTCTGATACACCGCAGCGCATGATTCCACGACTGCTWCGCAGCCGAACGCAGCCTCGCAGGCTCGGCAGCTGCTACGGGATTATTCGTCAGACAAAAAAATGCCCGCGCATTGGCGGGCATCTTTCATTGCGGCAGGACTTACTTCGCAGCAAGCGCCGAATAGCTGTTCATCAGATTGCGGTAGTTCGGAATGCGCGGCGACAGCAGGTTCGCCAGGCCTTCCATGTCGTTGCGCCAGTCACCTTGCAGTTCGCAGGCCACCGAGAACCAGTTCACCAGTTGCGCACCGGCCGCCGACATGCGCGCCCAGGCGGCTTGCTGCACGGTTTCGTTGAAGGTGCCCGAGGCGTCGGTGACGACGAACACTTCAAACCCCTCCGCCAGCGCCGACAGTGTCGGGAAGGTCACGCAAACATCAGTCACTACGCCAGCAATGATCAACTGCTTGCGGCCCGTGGCCTTGACGGCTTTGACGAAATCCTCGTTGTCCCAGGCGTTGATCTGGCCTGGACGCGGGATGTATGGCGCGTCCGGGAACAGTTCCTTGAGTTCAGGCACCATCGGGCCATTCGGGCCGTTTTCGAAGCTGGTGGTGAGGATGGTCGGCAGCTTGAAGAACTTGGCCAGGTCCGCGAGGGCCAGCACGTTGTTCTTGAATTCGTTGGGGGAGAAATCCTGAACCAGTGAGATCAGGCCGGTCTGGTGGTCGACCAACAGGACAACGGCATCGTCTTTGTTCAGGCGTTTGTACGGAACGTTGCTCATGTGAAACTCCTCGGTGGATGTTTATCGCTCAGAGCGTCGACCAACGCGGCCGGCGCTTTTTATTTGATCGTCAGAACGCGAAGCACGAGCAGCCAAAGGCGCCCCAGAAACCGGCAAAATCGCTGACCGGGGCGTTCGACAAACGTGCCTTTTCATGGCTGTGTGAATGAACGCCGCAGGGTCCGCTGCAATGGTGAACCTGCGCCTGCATCGGCGAAGCCGGACGCCAGTGGCCCGGCACTTTCACTACCGGCGACCAGTCCGGCAGCACTGGCACACTGGCCGGCCCCAGTTTTGCGAAGTCACCGGCGGCGTACACCACCTTGCCGCCGACCACCGTTAACACCGACTCGATCCACTTGATCGCTTCTTCGTCGACGCTGAAAAAATCCGCGCTAAGCGCCGCGACGTCCGCCAATTGGCCGACCTTGATCATGCCTTTCTTGCCCTGCTCAGAAGAAAACCAGGCACTGCCGTGGGTGAACAGTTCCAGCGCGGTCTGCCGGGACAAGCCCTCGGCGTGCAGCTCAAGCCCACCAACGGTCCGGCCGCTGACCATCCAGTACAGCGAAGTCCATGGATTGTAGCTGGACACTCGCGTGGCGTCGGTGCCGGCGCCGACCGGTACACCTTCGGCCAACATGCGCTTGATTGGCGGTGTTGCTTGCGCGGCTTTGGCACCGTAACGCTCGACAAAATACTCGCCCTGAAACGCCATCCGGTCCTGAATCGCAATGCCGCCGCCCAGCGCCCTCACCCGCTCGATGTTCTGCGGGGTGATGGTTTCGGCGTGGTCGAAAAACCACGGAAGGCCGTTGAACGGAATGTCGCGATTGACCTTCTCGAACACGTCGAGCATGCGGCTGATCGATTCGTTATAGGTGGCGTGCAAACGGAACGGCCAGCGCTGTTCCACCAAGTGGCGCACCACCGGTTCCAGCTCGTCTTCCATGCTTTGTGGCAGGTCTGGACGCGGTTCGAGGAAGTCTTCGAAATCCGCCGCCGAGAACACCAGCATTTCCCCGGCGCCGTTGTGCCGCAGGTAATCGTCGCCCTGGTGCAGGGTCACGCTGCTGGTCCAGTTCTTGAAGTCGGTAAGTTCTTCTTTCGGCTTCTGGGTGAACAGGTTGTAGGCGATGCGAATGGTCAGTTGCTGGTCCTTGGCCAACTGTTCGATCACCTGATAATCGTCCGGATAATTCTGGAAACCACCGCCGGCATCGATGGCACTGGTCAAGCCCAGACGATTGAGTTCGCGCATGAATTGGCGGGTCGAGTTGACCTGATACTCCAGCGGCAGCTTCGGCCCCTTGGCCAGCGTCGAGTACAAAATCATTGCGTTGGGCCGCGCGACCAGCATGCCGGTCGGCTCACCATTGGCATCGCGCACAATCTCGCCACCCGGCGGGTTCGGTGTCGTGCGGGTGTATCCGGCCACGCGCAACGCGGCACGGTTGAGCAAGGCGCGGTCGTACAAATGCAGGACAAACACCGGCGTGTCCGGCGCGGCCTGGTTCAATTCTTCGAGGGTCGGCATGCGTTTTTCGGCGAACTGGAATTCGTTCCAGCCACCGACCACCCGCACCCATTGCGGCGTCGGCGTACGGTCGGCCTGATCCTTGAGCATGCGCAAGGCATCGGCCAGCGACGGCACGCCTTCCCAGCGCAGTTCGAGGTTGTAATTCAGACCGCCACGGATCAGGTGCAAGTGCGAGTCGTTGAGGCCGGGAATGACGCAGCGACCCTTGAGGTCGATGACCTGTGTACCCGATCCGCGCAGGGCCATGGCCTCGGCATCGGTACCGACCGCAACGAAACGACCGTCACTGATGGCAACGGCACTGGCGAGCGGATTTTCGCGGTCAACGGTATGAAATTGGCCATTGAATAAAATCAGATCAGCGCTCATCGCGTTTCCTTGGGTTGAGTGGAAGGAGATAACCAGGGCGCGAACAGGCGCGTCGCCATCGGCATAAACACGTACACCACCGACACCACGATGGTCAGCGTGATCAGGAACGTCGCCACCACGTAACTGGAGAGGAAGGCATTGAGCTGCAGCAGTGGCCCCCAGATCAGTGGCACCAGCAAGGTGTGCGGCAGAATCACCAACAGCGTCACCACGGCCTGCTTCCAGCGCGGCGGCGGTGGCGACTCGGTGTCGGTCTGCGGCGCGAACCAGAATTCCTTGACCGGGTTAACCTCGGTCTGGTCGCCGTCAGCGAGCATCGGCGTGGCTTCACGAATCAGTTCCAGCCGCTGCGGCGAATCGAGCCAATGCTGCATCGCCTCGGTGGTGCAAAAGCGTAAGACGCAGGTGTACAGGTCGAGGCCGGCGTTTTTACCGCGTATCACGTCCACCCCCAAGTGCCCTTCCTGCTGCCCGGCGATGCTGACAATGTTGCGTAGCCAGGCTTCGTACGGCACTTCAAATCCCGCCTTCACCCGGTGCTTGATAACCAGGGTCACGACTTCCTCAAAACGATTGGACTCAGGCATACCGTAACGCTCCGGCGAATCGGACTTTGAACGCCTGCATCAGCGCGACGTTCGCACCCAGATGAAAAGGGTCTTCGATGATTTGCAGTTGAGCGCTGTAGTTAAGCAGCTTCGGCAAACCGTGCACCCACAGCAGGAGCAAACTGCTGCTGACCTGCAAAAACAACAGCTCATGGGCTACCTGCACAAATGAAAAAACCACCGGCAGCGAGGGGCCGGTACATCATTCGATAATGCCGGTGTGGGGGCGGGGAAAATTGGATGGGTGTGCTCTTTTTGTGGATGCGCCTGGATCCATCTACCTGCGAAGCCCCCTGTGGGAGTGAGCCTGGGTACATCCGTGAATGACGGGTTGGCTGTGAGGGCGTCATCGCAGGCAAGCCAGCTCCCACAGAGGTCGGTGAATGTCTGGCTTGGAGGGCGTCGCGTTCAAGCCGGAATGGGCAAAGGCGCGGACATGAATTCGCTGATGCGCGAGCGCAACCAGCGCTCCGCCGGGTCGTTGTCATGCACCCCGCTCCAGGCCATCGACAACTGCGCCGCATCGATGGCAAACGGTGGGTCTTCAGCCCGCAACCCACAGCCTTCCACCAGCGCGCACGCGGCGTAGTCCGGCACGGTAGCGATCATCTCCGTCCCGGCGAGTATCGCGCGCAAGCCGCTGAACTGTGGCACACCCAACACCACGCGACGGCAGCGACCGAGCTTGGCCAGGTCGAGGTCGATGTTGCCGCTCAGGTCGCCAGAGAACGACACCATGGCGTGAGGCCGTTCGCAGTATTCATCCAGGGTGAGCGTGCCCGGTCGTTTGTCTCCGCGCAGTATTTTGCAGGGAATATCGCGCAGTTTTTTGCGTTTGGCGTTGGCCGGCAGGTCGGTGGTGTAGCTGACGCCCACGGAGATTTCGCCGGAGGCCAGCAACGCCGGCATCAGCAGGTAGTTGGCGCGGCGCACCACGACCACAATCCCCGGTGCCTCTTCTTGCAGTTGCCGCAATAACGGCGGAAACAAACCGAACTCGGCATCGTCCGACAGCCCTATTCGAAACACGTCGCAACTGCTGGCCGGCTCGAATTCCTTGGCCCGACTGACTGCGCCGGAGATCACGTCCATCGCCGGCTGCAACTCCTTGAGAATCGCCAGCGCCCGCCCGGTCGGCTCCATGCCGCGCCCGTTGCGCAGCAACAGCGGATCATCGAACAAATCGCGCAATCGCCCCAACGCCGCACTCACCGCCGGCTGGCCCATGAACAGTTTTTCCGCGACACGTGTCAGGTTCTTTTCGAACATCAGGGCCTCGAAAATCACCAGCAGGTTCATGTCGACGCGGCGCAGATCGTTACGGTTCATAGGCACGGTTCCCTTATGTGTTGAGCCAGGCACGAAGCGGTGGACTTTACTCGATCAGCGGTACGTTGGCCGCACGTTTGTAAGGACCGTATTCCACCGGCACCCATTGGAAGTGCTTGCCCTCGGCGGCGATGTGGCCAATGCCCGGAAACGGCAAGTGCGCCGCCGTCACCCAACTCTTGCTGGCGGCTGTGTCGCTGAACACTTTGGCGCGACGCTTGATCGCCTGCTGACTGTTGACGTCAAAACCGATCGACACTTCAGGATGTTCGAACTGCACCGCGAGGTTATGCACCAGATCGCCCATGAACAGAATGCCCTGCCCCTGCGAGGTGAAGCGGTAAGTGGTGCTGCCTGGCGTGTGCCCGGCCTCCAGCTCCGCATCGACCACACCGGGCACGGGCGACTGACCGGCCTCGAACGTCTTGAAGCGACCCTGGGCAACGTAAGGCGCGGTGGAGTCCTGGGCGATTTTGAAATACCGCTTGGCGCCCTCGGGTGCCTTAGCGATAGCTTGAGGATCGAGCCAGTAATCAGCTTCTGCTTTGGCCGCGTACACCGTGGCATTGGCGAACACCGGCTTTTGCTCGGCGTCGACCAGCCCGCAGACGTGGTCCAGGTGCAGGTGAGTCAACAGAATCACATCGACCTGGGACGGCTCATACCCGGCGGCTTTCATGTTGTCCGAAAGCATGCCGGCGGTTTCGCCGATGCACTGGCCGGCACCGGTGTCCACCAGAATCAGCTGTTTGCCGGTGTTGACCAAGAAGGCGTTGAACGCGGTTTGCACCCCCGGGGTTTCAATCGAGCGACGGGCCAGCAATGCACGAATCTGGCTTTGGGTCAGGCCCTTTAGCAGTTTCGGCGACAGGTCGTTGTAACCATCGAACAACGCCGTCACTTCGTAATCCCCCACCGCCAGGCGGAAGTAGCCCGGCACTTGGGTGCCGACTTGTGCCGGCGCCTGAGCCGAGGACATACCGGACGCCAGCGCTACCGCGAGCCCCAGCGCGCAAACCAGTGAATGTTTCATGCCTTCTCCTTCGATCAGTCAAAAAAAGCGGCCGCGCATAACGCCGTCGGATGCCGTCGGATGCCGTCGATTTTGCAAGTAACGCGTGCGAATAAATTGCAGCGATGTGCTCAGTCAACGCCTTTTGCAGTGTTGCGCACGGACGGAATTAACAACGTTTAACTCGCCTGCCAACGCCCCCGCGACGAAGAATGAAGCTCACCGACACGGACATTTGTCATGGCCCATTCTCAGCAAAACGCTGCCCTCGCGGCAGTCACTGAATCGCCAAAGAAGACCACTGGCGGTTTGACCCCGTGGCGCGAAAGGCTGGTCAAACAACTGATCCTCGACCGTCTCGATGAAACCATTGAGGTCACCGAACTGGCACAGGCCTGCGCCCTCTCGCGCAGTCATTTTTCCCGCGCGTTCAAATGCAGCACCGGTCTCTCGCCACAAGACTGGATTCGCAATCAACGCATCGCCCGCGCCAAACAGCTGATCCAGGACACCGACATGACGCTGACGCAAATTAGCCTTGAATGCGGCTTCTGCGATCAGGCGCACTTCTGCCACATGTTCACCCGTAGCGAAGGCATCAATCCGTTCGCCTGGCGCTGTCGTACGGTGCGTTCACACCCCCACCACGCTGCCTACACCTCTCAACTTCACGCGCAATAACGCCCCACGCTGCACGCCGGGTAGATACCGTCTTGAACCTCAACGGGCAATCGCGTTTTGTCAGGCAAATCCCAGACGCAGCCTCGCGTTGCTCGTCAGCTGCTACGGGGAGGGCAGTGAGTCAGAGCTGATTCAGGGGATTTGTAGCAGCTGTCGAGCCCCRGCGAGGCTGCGTTTGGCTGCGCAGCGTTTTTTCAGGTAGAACCCGCGCTCAGGGTTTACGACGGCTTCGCCGCCGAACGCAGCCTCGCCGGGGCTCGWCAGCTGCTACAGGGTTGGGGCGCCTGTAGCAGCGTGTGTTAACCCTTGAGGAATGCCAACAAATCAGCGTTGAGCTGATCCTTGTGGGTATCCGTCAGACCATGGGGGGCGCCCGGGTAGATCTTGAGCGTCGAGCCTTTGACCAGTGCTGCCGAGGCGATGCCCGCCGCTTCGATCGGCACCACCTGATCGGCGTCGCCATGCACCACCAGGGTGGGGATGTCGAATTTCTTCAGGTCTTCGGTGAAGTCGGTTTCGGAGAAAGCCTTGATGCAGTCATAGGCGTTTTTGTGGCCGGCGGCCATGCCTTGCACCCAGAACCAGTCGATCATGCCTTGAGAGGGTTTGGCGTCCGGTTTGTTGAAGCCAAAGAACGGCCCGCTGGCGAGATCGATGTACAGCTGCGAGCGGTCGACCAGTGACGCTTGGCGAATGCCATCGAAGACCTCGATGGGCAGACCGCCGGGGTTGGCTTCGGTCCTGAGCATAAGCGGCGGCACCGCGGAGATCAGCCCTGCCTTGGCCACACGGTCGGTGCCGTGGCGACCGATGTAGCGCGCCACTTCGCCGCCGCCGGTGGAGAAGCCAAACAGCACGGCATCTTTGAGGTCCAGCAACTCGATCAACTGCGCCAGGTCATCGGCGTAGGTGTCCATGTCGTTGCCGKYCCAKGGCTGGCTGGAGCGCCCGTGCCCACGACGGTCATGTGCGATGACACGGTAGCCTTTGGACGCCAGGAAAATCATCTGCGATTCCCAGCTGTCAGCATTCAACGGCCAGCCATGGCTGAAGACGATGGGCTGACCGGTGCCCCAATCCTTGTAGTAAATCTCGGTGCCGTCTCGGGTGGTGAACGTACTCATGGGATATTTCCTTAGTGAGGGTTGGGGGGTGAATCAAAGCGGTGAGTGGTTCATGCGTGCCGCCAGCCGGGCCACCCGCTCGCCCAGATGCGCGGCGGTGCAGCGGTCTTCGGGCGGTGGGGCCAGTTCGGGAGGTTGCTCGACATTTGACTGGGACATGGCACCCAGCGAGCTGCCCAGGCGATTCATCTGCCCATCGAACACGCCGTTACCGGAGCGCGCCGGCAGCACGTCGAGGCCGACCCAGATCATTGAGTGCTGAGCGGCGAACACCGCCATCTGCAGCAAGGTGTTGAGCTTGTCGCCGCACAGGCTGCCGGAGTTGGTGAACCCGGCCGCCAACTTGTCGCGCCAGGGTTGGGCCAGGTAAAACGCCGCCGAGGCTTCCATGAATTCTTTGAAGGGCGCCGAGGCGCTGCCCATGTAGGTCGGCGCACCAAAGATGATGGCGTCGGCGCGGTGCAATCGATCCCAGTGAGCTTCCACTTCTTCGACCGGAATCAATTGGCAGGTACTGCCCAAGTGCCGTTCCACCCCTTGGGCGACGGCCTGCGCCATGACCCGGGTGTGCCCGTAGCCACTGTGATAGACCACCACCACGTTGCTCATTGCGACGTCCTCATGACCAAGAATCCCTGCTTTCAATGCCAACACAACACYTGTAGGAGCCGAGCTTGCTCGCGATAGCGGTGTGTCAGTCACAGTCAATGTCGACTGATCCATCGCTATCGCGAGCAAGCTCGGCTCCTACAGGTGTTGCGTACTGCGACTGACCGGTGGAAGTTAAAGAACAGAGTTTTGGGCGCAGACCAGACGCAAGACGAGTTAAACGTTGTTAATTTTTCATAGCACACCAAAAACCATAACGCTGCCTTTGCTACCGTAAACACGGCACCGGCTGCGGGTGCCGGGCGCTGGCAGTCGTTGCAAACTCCCGACAGACACCGGCCATCCGGATTGCGCTAATCAAAAAACCTGCGGAATATGCTCGAAACCCGCGTCCTGGACGGATGCCAGCTGGAGTGCCCCGTTGACCCTTTCTCCCGATCAGGCTGTGCATTTCGGTCCCTACCGGATCTACCCCGGACAACGCCTGGTGATGGAGGCTGACCAGCCCCTGCGTCTGGGCCGGCGTGCCATGGACATTCTGTTGATCCTGCTGGAGCACGCCGGGCAGGTGGTCAGCAAACAGCAACTGATCGCACAGGTCTGGTCCAAAAGCGTGGTGGAGGACATCAACCTGCGGGTGCACATGGCGGCGTTGCGCAAAGCCCTCGGCGATGGTCAGGCCGGCCAGCGCTACATCGTCACCGTGGCGCAGCGCGGCTATAGCTTCGTCGCGCCCTATTCGCTGGAACTGATCGAGCAACACCCTGATCTCGAAGGGCCGGAACCCAACCGCCATAACCTGCCCGTGCGCCGCACTCGCCTGATCGGTCGCCAGTCCCTGGTCGACACCCTGGTGACGCAACTGGCACGCAAGCGTTTCATCACCCTTGTCGGCCCTGGCGGCATCGGCAAGACCACCGTGGCTCTGCGCGTCGCCGAACAGCTGATCGGGCGCTACCGCGACGGCATTCGCCTGCTGGACCTGGCAGCGATCAACGACCCGTTGATGGTCACCACGCAGTTGGCGACGCTGCTGGATCTGTCCCTGCACGACGGCGAACCCGTGAGCGAACTCGCCGCCTTCCTGCACGACCGGCAGATGCTGCTGGTGATCGACAATTGCGAGCACCTGCTCGACGCCATTGCCGTGCTCTGCGAAGGCATCCTGCGGGGCGCGCCGCAGGTGCACATTCTGGCCACCAGCCGCGAGAGCCTGCGGGCCGAAGGCGAATTCGTTCAGCGCCTTGAAACGCTGGATTGTCCACCGCCCATCGCCGTGCTGGATCGCACTCAGGCCATGACGTTTTCGGCGCTGCAATTGTTTGTCGAGCGGGCGATGGCCAGCCACGACAGCTTTGAATTGAGCGATGACGAACTGCCACTGCTGGTCGACATCTGCCATCGTCTGGACGGGATTCCATTGGCCATCGAACTGGCCGCCGCACAAGTCGGCAACTTCGGTTTGCGTGGACTGGTGGAGCACTTGCAAGGCAGTTTTCGCCTGCTCACCCAAGGGAGTCAGCCGGCGTTGGGCCGGCACCAGACCCTTCGCGCCACACTCGACTGGAGCTTCGAACTGCTGACGGCCTGCGAGCAAAACTGCCTGCGCCGCTTGGGCGTGTTCAGGGGCGGATTCACCCTGGAGTCGGCAGCCGCAGTGATCGTCGGTGAACACATCGACCCCGACACGGTGTTTGGTGCGGTCACCCAATTGGTGGCCAAGTCGCTGCTCAACGTGGAAGTGGGCGATGAAGAAGTGTTCTATCGCCTGCTCGACACCACACGCAGCTATGCCCTTGAAAAACTCGGCCAGACCACCGACTTGGCGGACACGCAAATCCGTCATGCCGAACGCTGCCTTGCCTTGATGCATCAGGCCCAGACCGAATGGGAGCACATCCCCACCGGTCTGTGGATCGAGCGTTATGCCCGTCGCCTGGAAGATATTCGCGCAGCGCTCGATTGGGGCTTGAACGGAAACGGGCCGCAAGCACTGGCGATCCGCCTGGCCGCAACGTCCACCCCGCTGTGGCAAGAACTGTCGCTGCTCAAGGAACACGGCGTGTATGTGCGTAAGGCCCTGACGTTGCTCGATGCGACGCCCGAGCCCTGCCTTCAGCTGAAAATGGCCCTGAAGCTTGCCCTCGGCAGCTGCTGTTACCACACCCAGGACGGCACGCCGGAAACCATCGAAGCCTTCGTCAGCGCCAGACACCTGGCCAGACAGCGCGGTGACGTGATCGGTCAGCAGCGGGCGGTGTCCGGGCATCTGGCGGTCAACCTCAGTTGCGGCAACTATCAAATGGCGCTGGAGCAGAGCCAGCAATTCGGCCGATTGGGGGTACAAGACGAGGCGGTTCTGTCGCTGAGCTCTCATCGCTTACGGGTGCTGGCCCTGCACTTTGCCGGGGATCAGGAACAAGCGGGGGCGGATGCCCGGCAAGTGATCCAGCGCATGGCCCAGAGCGGCCACCTCAACCGCTTCACCCACGGTTTTGGCGTGCATTACGATCAGAGCGTGGCCGCCCTGACGGTTCTGGCGCGCATCTTGTGGTTGCAGGGCCAACCGGAGCAAGCCTGGCGCACGGCCAGGCAGGCGCTGGACATCGCGATCCAGATCAACCACGGCACCTCGATTTGCTACACCCTGGCCCTGGCCAGCTGCGTGATCGCCCACTACAACGGCGACACCCGCAGCGCTCGTGAACTGCTGCGTCTGCTGCTGGAGCAGGCGCAAAAACACGCTGTGCTGCGGTTCTACACCTGGGCGCGCCACTACGCGCAAGTGATCGACCCGGCGCAAGCGCAACGCCCCCCCTCACCTGGCACCGGGTTGATCAAGGACATCATGGTCACGCTGGACACCGATCTCGTCGATGAGGCCTTGCTGCATCGAGCGGATGCCGGCACCGCAGGTTGGAGCACGGCAGAGATTCTGCGGGCCAGGGCGAACTCGCTGCTGGCAGAGGATTGCCCGCTGCAAACCGAGGCGGCCGAGGCCGTGCTGATCAGGGCGCTGAACGTGGCCAAAACCCAGGGCGCCCTCGCCTGGGAACTGCGCAGCGCCACGACACTGGCACAGCTTTGGAAGCGTCAGGGCCGCTATCAGCAAGCCCATGAGCTGCTGGCGCCGCTCTACCAGCGGTTCACTGAAGGCTTTACCACACCGGACCTGATGAAAGTCCGCCGGTTACTCGACGAGTTGCAATGCCACCTGCCCGCCTGACGTGGATCGCGCCCGGCGGAGGTAGCGGGCGTAACGCCTTTCAACATCGCGCAATGCCCCATTGCGTTCGAGTTTTTCCAGGGCATAGGTGCGGGTGGTGTTGAGGAAACGGTACCGGCTTACACCACTACCCTGCTCCAGCGACAACAGTGATTTAAGCGCCAGGTGTTCCACCGCTTCCCTCACGCGACCAGGCAGCAACACCGCGCAGCTCATCACGCTGATGGCGGCGTCTAGGCTGAAGGCCATTTTGAACACCGCCAGGCGCTGCAATACCGTTTGCTCTATCGGGCTCAGCCGTTCATAGCTCCAGTCCAGCGCGGCTTTCAAGGTTTGATGCCGGGGGACGGCGGTGCGCCGGCCCAGGGTCAGCAGTTGAAAACAGTTATCGAGCTGGGCTTGCAACCCCACCAGCGCCAATGCGTCGATTTGAGCGGCGGCCAACTCGATGGCCAGCGGCAAACCATCGAGCCTGCGGCAGATTTCACCCACGGCCTTGAGGTCTTGTTCGCGCAGGACAAAACCTTGTTGACGGGCACGAGCGCGACTGACGAACAATTGCACGGCCGAATAGCCCATGACTTGCGCGACACTTTGCCGTTCGCAGTCAGGCGGCACCGCCAGTGGCGGTAGATGTACGAGCGTTTCCCCTGCGGCCAGCAAAGGCTCGCGACTGGTGACCAGAATCGACAACCGGGGCGCCGCTATCAGCAGGCTTTCGACCAATGTCCGGCATTGCTCAAGCAGGTGCTCGCAGTTGTCGAGTACCAGTAACGCATGGCGCTGCGCCCATCCATCGAGGGGCGTCCCGACGTCCGGTTCGAGGGTGCGCCTGAGGTGCTCAAGCACTTGCGCGGGATCATCGATCGCCCCTAGATCAACCCGCCAGACGCCGTCCTGATAGTGTTGCAACAACAGTTCGGCCACGCGCAACGCTACGGTGGTCTTGCCGATGCCGCCGGGCCCGACCAGTGTCATCAGGCGCCGCACCGGCAACTGCCGCACCAGACTGCCGACCATCGAGTCACGGCCGATCACCGGTGTGAGCCGTGCAGGCAGGTTGTGCAGAGTGTTTTGAACAGTCTGGATCGACACAGGCTCGCCTGCCGGCACGTGCTGTACCGGGGCCACAAAGCTATAGCCGCGCTGTGGAATGTTGACGATGTAGCACTGACCGTTCTGCCCGTCGCCAAGGGCGCGGCGCAGCGCAGCGATGTGCACACGCAGGTTGATTTCTTCGACCACCGACGTCGGCCAGACCTGGGCAATCAACTCGTCCTTGCTGACCACCGTGCCGGCACGTTCGACCAGCACCTGCAAAATGTCCAGTGCCCGTCCGCCCATGCGCAGGGGCCGATCACCTTCCAGGATCAGCCGTTGCCGCTGGTGAAACGCATAGGGACCAAAATGCAGCACCGCTTCGCTGTAAAAATCAGTAAGGCTGTTCATGCACGTTCGCGTGCTGAAAACCTGGTCCGGCTCAAAGTGCCGCGAACATCCATCGCACTTGCCCACCAGGCTCCAGCACCTCCATTGCAAAGAGTTCACAGGTATCTTGGCAGACCTCAGTGACGGTTCAACGGCCACGGAGGGAGCGTGCCGGCCATCACGGTGCGTGCAACGGACACAAGGCGTTAGCTGAACTGTTCACGGTATTGGCTGGGGGTCAGGCCGAGCTTTTCGCTGAATAGAAAACGCATGTGCCGCACACTGCCGAAGCCACTTTTGAAAGCCACGGTCTTGAGCGGTACGTCACTGGTTTCCAGCAGGCTCCTGGCGCGGTCGATGCGTGCGTTTTGCAAAAATCCCATGGGCGTCATGTTCACTTCCCGGGCAAAAACCCGGGTGAAGTGGCGCGCACTCATGGTTGCCAGGCTGGCCATGCGTTCAATGCTGAATGCTTCGTCCAGATGTTCGAGCACATAGTTTTGCAGTCGGGTGATCGGTGTTTCATGGGGAGCGACCGCGGCCATCAACGGGCTGAACTGCGCCTGCCCGCCTTGGCGCTTCATCACCACCAGCAGTACTTTGGCCACGTCCTGCGCGACTTTTTTGCCATGGTCTTCGGCGACCACCGCCAGCGCCAGGTCGATGCCCGCAGTCACCCCGCCGGAGGTGATGAGATTGCGGTCCTGCACGTAAATCTGATCGGTCTCCACCGTAGCCTTGGGAAAGCCTTTGATCAGCCGTTCGGTGTAATGCCAGTGAGTGGTCACGCGGTAACCGTCGAGCAAACCGGCGTGCCCCAACAAAAAAGCGCCGGTGCAGATCGAACCGTAGCGCCCGACCCGATTTACAGCGCCCTTGAGCCAGCCGAGCAACGGCGGATGTTTCTCGTTGTAGGCACCAGGACCGCCCGGCACCAGCAGCAGGTCGTAATCTTCAAGCGCCTGATCAATGTACAGATCGGCCTGAACCCTGACGCCGTTGGACGCACGCAATGCGTCAGRCTCGGTGCCGATGGTCGTGAGTACGTAGTGGTCAGCCGGGGCCAGGTATCGGTTGGCGATGGAAAACACTTCCATCGGACCGGCCATGTCGAGCAGCAGAAAGTCCGGAAACAGCACCATTGCGACGGTTTTCATGGATTAATAATCACTGAAGTCAAAGGAAGTTCCATCGGCTGAAAACCAATCCAAGCGAGCCTGCTCGCGAAAGCGGTCTGTCAGTCACCAGCAGTGCTGAATGTGACACCGCCTTCGGGCAGGCTCGCTCCCACAGGGGGAATGTACCCGGCATTAAAAGGGTGCGGTGCATTATGGACAATAGTGGCATCGACGTCGGATATGAATACGTGATCTCCGCACACAACCGTCAACCTGAAAGAGACAGTGTTTCAATTTTCATCTACTTATTGCATCAACCAGTAACCATTAACCTTCTCCTCACTCGGACGAATCAACGTCCCCACAGGAGATTTCATCATGCTGACCCTTCGCAAAGCTTCTGATCGCGGCGCGGCCAATCACGGTTGGTTGAAGTCGTTCCATACCTTTTCTTTCGCCAACTACCGCAACCCGAAAGAGCAGGGTTTTTCCGACCTGTTGGTGATCAACGATGACCGCGTGGCGGCCGGTAAAGGTTTCGGCCAGCACCCGCACCGCGACATGGAGATTTTCTCCTACGTGCTCGACGGTGCGCTGGAACACAAGGACACGCTGGGCACCGGTTCGGTGATCCGCCCGGGTGACGTGCAGTTGATGAGCGCCGGCAGTGGCGTGGCCCACAGCGAGTACAACCACTCGGCGACACGGCCCGTGCACTTCCTGCAAATCTGGATCGTGCCAGAGGTGAGCGGCGCCAAACCGCGTTATCAGCAAGAGCATTTCAGCACGCAAAAGAAACGCGGGCGTCTGCAACTGATCATCTCCCCCGACGGCGACAAGGGTTCGCTGAAGGTGCGCCAGGATGCACGGGTGTACGCCGCGCTGATCGACGGCAAGGAAAGCGCCGCGCTGGAACTGGCCGCGAATCGTTATGCCTACGTGCACGTGGCCCGTGGCAGTGTCGAACTCAATGGTGTGCAGTTGCAGGAAGGCGATGGCGTGCGGGTTCGTGATGAGCAGGTGTTGACGTTGAGCAACGGTGTGGATGCCGAAGTGCTGGTGTTCGATCTGCGCCCGCAAGAACTGCCGGAAATGCCATAAGCTCAAGAGCTCGCAGCCTCGCTTCGCTCGTCAGCTGCTACAGGTGTATGCGAAACCCTGTAGCAGTTGTCGAGTGAAACGAGGCTGCGATCTTTTCGCCATCACTCACCTGTCCCTGAAAACACCGCGACAATTTCTTCGATCACCGCCCGCACCCGCGCGGTGTGCCGCAAGTCGGCGTGGGTCACCAGCCAGACGTCATACGGCAGCGGTCGCGTGCGTTCCGGCCAGAGCCTGACCAGCCCGTCCCTCTCCCCCATGTACACCGGAATTTCCCCCAGCCCGATGCCCGCCGCAATGGATCGACGCACCAGCAGGCCGGAGCTCAGGCTCGACACAATCCGCCCGCGCGTCAACGGTTCCGACACCAGCGTCATGTCCTTGTGGCTTTGCAGGTACGGCTGATACACCACCAGATCATGCCCCTCAAACGCCGAACCCGGCGCCGGTACGCCGTGGGCGTCCACATACGCCTGGGACGCAAAAAGACCCACCGGCCAGCGGGCGATTCGGCGCGCGATCAGGTCCGGGTTATCCGGCCGGGTATTGCGCACGGCGATGTCGGCTTCGCGTTTGGCCAGGCTGAGAATCTGCGTCGAGGCGTCCAGTTGCACGCGCACGTCGGGGTGCTGCTGATGCAGGCGCGCAATGGCCGGGATCAGGAAATCGATGGCCATGGAATCCGTGGTGCTGACCCGTACGAGCCCGGTCAACCGGTCATCCAGCCCCTGGATCTGCCGCTGCAGTTCCAGTGCCGAACGCTCCATTTTTTCCACCGCCGCCAGTGCCGCCTCGCCGACGGCGGTCAATGCGTAGCCTTCGGAGGTGCGCAGAAATAACGTCGCACTCAATGACTTTTCCAGCGCCGTGATGCGCCGGCCCACCGTGGCCTGATCAACCCCCAGCACCCGCGCGGCGCCACGCAGTGTCGACTCTCGGCACACCGCGAGAAATACCCGTGCGTCATCCCAATTCATACGGCTCCCCCACTGATGCATATGCGCATCACCATAGCGCAAATTCGCTGCGTAATTGCATCAAACAATCACGCTAGGCTGAAGGCCAGTGTCAACCTCACAGGAGCCTTCTCATGCACAGCTCACCGACCACCCTGCGCAGCGCGATCTGGCTGCCAATCTTTGCCGGCCTCAGCGCCAGCCTGGTCAGCATTGGCCTGGCGCGGTTTGCCTACACACCGCTGATTCCATCGTTGATCCAGGCGCACTGGTTTTCCGCCAGCGACGTGGTGTACCTCGGCGCCGCCAATCTGGTCGGCTATCTGATTGGCGCCCTGATCGGCCGCCCCGTCGCGCAACGCACGTCCAACAAAACCGCGCTACGGCTGATGATGTTGGCCGTTACCCTGTCGTTCTTCGCCTGCGGCTTTCCCTTGTCGGTGAGCTGGTTCTTCGGCTGGCGCCTGCTGTCGGGCATTGCCGGTGGCGCGATCATGGTGCTGGTGGCCTAGACCGTGTTGCCACACGTGCCGGCGTCGCGCAGAGGGTTGGCCAGCGGTGCGATTTTTCTCGGCATTGGCCTGGGCATTGCCGGCTCGGGGACGATTGTTCCGCCATTGCTGAGCCTTGGCTTGCAACAGACCTGGTTCGGCCTTGGCCTGCTGTCGTTGGTGCTGACCGCCGCCAGTTGGTTCGGCTGGCCGTCAGAATCACATCACGCCACCGTCACGCCAGTAACCGCCGAGCCGAAGACGGCCACTGACCCACGGGTTTACCTGCTGTTCGCTCAATACGCATTCATGGCCGCCGGGCTGGTGCCCGCGATGGTGTTCCTGGTGGATTACGTGGCCCGCGGGCTCGGTGCCGGGCCGCACGTCGGCGCGCTGATTTGGGTGATGTATGGCCTTGGCGCGATTATCGGGCCGGTGAGTTATGGGTTTCTCGCGGATCAACTCGGCGCGAAGGTCAGCATTCGCGTGGTGCTGGTGGTGCAGGCGATTGCCGTTGGCTTGTTGGCGATATCGAGTTCTTTTGCGGCACTGGCCTTGTTGGCGGTGATTCTCGGCTCGTTCCCGCCGGGCATCGTCCCGTTGGCGCTGGCACGGGTTCACGAACTGATCCCGCAGCATCACCAGCAGCAAGTGGCCTGGAGTCGCGCGACAGTTTCATTTGCAACGTTTCAGGCCCTCGCCGGGTTTGCCTATTCGGCGCTGTTTAACGCCAGCGGCGGTCATCACGCTCTGTTGTTTGTCATCGCGGCCGGTGCGATTGTGGTTGCACTGCTGCTGGAACAGGGTATGCGTTTGCTCAACCGTCGTGATGATTTGTTGCCTGCTTTGGACTGAATCACCCACTCCTCGATGCGGTCTATTTTTTACGCCTTCACCTTAGGACTTCGACATGACCTTGCCTCAAACCATGACCCTGATTGAAATCACCGAGCCCGGCGGCCCCGAGGTTTTGAAGCCGCGCCAGGTGCCGGTGCCGACCCCGGCGGCGGGCGAAGTGCTGATTCGCGTGCACGCTGCCGGGGTCAACCGTCCCGACGTGATTCAACGTGCCGGCAAGTACCCGATGAAACCCGGCATGAGCCCGATCCCCGGGCTGGAAGTGGCCGGGGAAGTGGTGGCCATTGGCGCAGGCGTCAGCGACTTTATCGTGGGTGACAACGTCTGTGCGCTGACCAACGGCGGCGGCTATGCGCAGTATTGCGTGGCACCGGCCAGCCAGACGCTGCCGATCCCTGATGGAATGGATTGGGTGCACGCGGCAGCGGTTCCGGAAACCTTTTTCACGGTGTGGGCCAACCTGTTCGAGATGGGTGGCGCCAGCAAAGGCCAACGCGCACTGATTCACGGCGGCACCAGTGGCATCGGCACCACGGCGTTGATGCTCTGTCGCGAGTTCGGGGTCAAGGCCTTCGCCACGGCGGGCAGCGAGGACAAGTGCGCGGTGATTCGTCAGTTGGGGGCCGAGGCGATCAACTACCGCAACGAGGATTTTGCAGAGGTCATCTCGCAAAAAACCGCCGGTAAAGGCGTGAACGTGATCCTCGACATCATGGGCGGTTCGTACCTGAATCCGAACATCGCGGCGCTGGGCATGGAAGGTCGACTGGTGATGCTGGGCTTTCTCGGCGGCGCTCACGCCAAGGATGTCGACCTGCTGGCGATCATGGCCAAACGCGCAATCATCACCGGCTCCCTGTTGCGCCCACGCACCCGCGAAGAAAAGGCCTCGATTGCCGAACAGTTGCGCGAATACGTCTGGCCCGTGCTCGCGGCCGGGCGTTGCTTGCCGATGATCGACAAAGTGTATGCGCTGGCCGATGCGGCGCAGGCCCATGCGCGGATGGAGGGTGGGGATCATGTTGGCAAGATAGTGTTGAAGGTGGATTGATCGAAATATGGCTTTGGCAGTACTGGCCCCATCGCCAGCAGGCTGGCTCCCACAGTGGATC